>JBFZEL010000214.1:0-2991 GCA_041306925.1 Lysobacterales bacterium | reverse complement strand
ATTTCGATCTGACAGCCTATCCGCTCAAGGTTACGTTTTCGCTGGAGACTTCATTGTCGCTTGATAACTTTTTACTCCCTGCCAGCAACCGCGATCCCGGGAAGATGACCACCCTGGTCATGACGGGTGTCACTGCCCTGGTGCGGGCGACGGCGTATGCCATGGAAAAGAAGGGCTACCTCTGGCCGGCCGAAGATATCCGCGATTGGCTGGTTACCGCCGATCTGACGCACGTCAGCAACGAAGTGCCTTTTGCGCAGGGCTGCCCGTACCCGGACCCCAATTATGGCATGTTGCGCTTTTGCAGCAATGAACTGTATATGACCCTGCTGGATTACGTTGACACGGATATCGTCGAACTGACCGGCAACCACTTCCAGGATTGGGGCTCGGAAGCCACGTTGTTCACGCTGGACCTATACAACCAGGCTGGTTGGCGCTATTATGGCGGTGGCGTTGACCTGGAGGATGCCCGCAAGGCCATCACCCTGGAACACAACGGCAACCGGCTGGCGTTCATTGGCTGCAACTCGGCCGGTCCGGCCTATGCCTGGGCGACCGAATCACAGCCCGGCGCGGCCAAGTGCGATTTCGAGTGGATGCAAGCCGAGGTTTCGCGCTTGAAGAGCGAGGGTTACCTGGTCATCGTCACCTTCCAGCACGATGAGTACTATACCACCACGATCCCCAACTCCCAGAAGGAAGACTTCCGCCCGATGGCCGAAGCCGGCGCGGTGATCATCAACGGCAGCCAGTCGCACGTGCCGATGGGAATGGAATTTCGTGGCGGCGGTTTCATCCATTATGGATTGGGCAACCTGTTTTTCGACCAGATGGCCGATATCAGCACCCGGCGCGAGTTCATCGACCGGCATGTGTTCTATGACGGCCGCTACATAAGTACCGAATTGCTGACCGCCATGCTGGAAGGCTATGCCCGCCCGCGCCCGATGATGGCTGCCGAGCGCGCCGAAATGCTGGAGCTGATGTTTGCAAACAGCATCTGGAAACCCTGATGTCATTGCGGGCGAGCGTCGGTCGAGCAGTGCGAAGACCGTACACTTGCACCGCACTGCGTTTGGTGCAGTGCAGGTGTCGAGACCAAGCGAGCAAAGCAATCCCCCCATTTTTGGTATACCTGAAAGGAACATCCCATGCGCATCTACGATATTTCCCTCACCATCTCCCCTGACCTGCCGGTCTGGCCGGGCGACCCGAGCGTGGACTTGCACCAGACGGCCTTCATGGACCGGGGTGCTCCCTGCAACCTGACCTTCCTGGCATTGAACGTGCACGCCGGCACGCACGTGGACGCACCGCACCACTTCATGAACGATTGCCGGACGGTAGAATCGTTACCGCTGGATGTGTTGACCGGCCCGGCGTATGTGGTCCACTACCCGGATGATGTGGAGGCCATCACAGCCAGCTTGCTCGAAGCGACCGCCATCCCGGCCGTCACGACCCGCCTGCTGTTCCGCACCCGCAACTCGCACTTGTGGCAGGGCGGCGAATGGGAATTCAAGACAGATTTTGTGGCCGTCTCGGTCGATGGTGCTGAATGGCTTGTGGGGCATGGGATCAAGCTGGTGGGCGTGGACTATCTCTCGGTTGCCCCCTTTGGGGAGGGTGCACCGACCCACAAGATCCTGCTCGGCGCGGGCGTGGTAGCCCTGGAGGGGCTGGATCTGAGCGAGGTGGAGCAGGGCAGTTATGATCTATATTGCCTGCCCCTGAAATTGCTCGGCTCGGATGGCGCCCCGGCCAGGGCGATATTGGTGGGGGAATGAGAACATCCATTCAACGCGAATGACGCGAAAAGATGAATAACGCGAATTTTTCTTTTCCTGCTGCTCCCCCGAAATCTTCCGGGATGATATGCGGCGGAAGGCTTGCTTTGCGCTCCGCGCAGGTCTGGACGCGGGAGCATCCGTGGGGGGCGACAACGCAGAGCATTGTCGCAAGGATAATAGGATAGAAAAACACCTCCCGGAAGTGGTTCACAGGAGATGTTTTTGTGATCGAATAATCCGTCTAGTACCTGCGCTGGCCACCGGATCCGCCGCGCTTGTTGCGGTTGTCACGGTTGTAACCGCCTCCGCCACCGCCGCGCCGGTTGCCGTATCCGCCGCCGAAACTGCGCTCTTCGGGCGGCCGGGCAGCGTTGACCTTCAGGGCGCGGTCATCCAGCGAGTAGCCATTGAACATCTGGATGGCTTTCTCGGCCTCGGCCTGCGTACCCATTTCCACGAAGGCGAATCCCTTCGAGCGCCCGGACTCGCGGTCCTTGATCAGCGCAACGGAAGCAACCGTTCCGGCCTGGGAAAACAGGTCACGTAGTTGGTCTTCGCCGGTATTGTAGGACAGGTTGCCTACGTATAACTTGGTTTGCATCTTTCTCTTCTCCTTATCAGATGGGCAGCAGGCTATAAAAATCCGCCAGGCTTCAACAGGCCTGGCGGTATCAACACACACATTCCTACTGCAAGTAGCGCTATTCTATCACATTTACCGGGCGGGCAGGGTATGTCCTCCATCCACCACGATCACCTGGCCGCGGATCATGCTGGCTTCCGGCGTGCACAGGAAGGCCACAACATTCGCAACATCCTGCGGCGAGACCAGCCGCCCGGCGGGTGTGGCGGCGATGGCCTTCTCGATCAGGTGCTCATCGCTGCGCATGGCATCGAAGTGGGCCAGGGCATCCGTCTCCACCACGCCGGGGGATACGGCATTGACAACGATGTTTTTCGGTGAGAGTTCCACGGCCAGGTAGCGGGTCAGTGATTCCAGGGCAGCCTTGCTGGCCCCGACCACCACGTACTCCGGCAGCACCCGCTGTGACCCCGGGCTGGTGATGCTGACAATAGTTCCCCCGCCGCGCTTTTCCATCATCGGTGCGGCGCGTTGGGCGGCAAAGAGTAGCGAACGGGCGTTGATGTTCAGCGTCCAGTCCCAGCCTTTGGGCTTCTGTTGCATGGCAGGACGGTT
>JBFZEL010000213.1:0-2692 GCA_041306925.1 Lysobacterales bacterium | reverse complement strand
TCGCTGACGAGCATGAGAAAGGCGGGAAGCCCTACACCGGCCATATCGTAGGCGAACCCTACGGGCACATGACCGGCGTGGGTGTGTATCCGTGGAACGTCATTACGTTCGGGCGCGGGCTAGCCATGAACGCAACCGACATGCCATGGGACGTGGCAAGCAAGACCGACGTGGTTCCGCATTGCCACAAAGCCAACCACCTGATTCAACACATCTGGGAGCGAGACGGGAAGCCGTTTTCGTTTAGGTACAGGGCTGATGTTGGTTCTACGCTGCTTTCAACCGCCGTGCTATTCCATCGGTGTAAGGACGGCAGCCTGCTTGAGATACTTAGCGGCGATTCGATTTACCGTGAGGTTGTCAGCAAGATAGCGTCTGCCGCAAGGGACATTGCCGACCGGGCCTGCAGCCTGTTCTCATACGCAAACAGCAGCGACAAGCACGCCATTGTCCAGCTTGGACGCTACGGGGACATCGTAAACGCCCTGCCCGCCATACGACTGTATGGTGAGGCTAATCAGGTTAAGCCTAGCGTGGTGGTGGCCAAGGAGTTCGCTAGCATACTCGAAGGAGTAAGCTACGTGGATGCGGTGGAGTTCAACGGCGGGTTCGACGCGGTTAAGCCCGCCATTGAGGCGGCTGCAACCAAGCATCGGACTGTTGTGGCGAGCCAAGTATGGGGGCGCGACATCGAGGTTGTCCGGAAGTGCGACCATTACAACCAGGATAACTGGGAGCGGCTTGGCATGCTCGGGCGCTGGGGCGAGCGCATGCCGCTAGTGTTCGACAAGCGCAACTACGTGCGGGAGCGGGACGCGATCAACAAGCTGGTTCCTTGGACAGCCGAGCCGATCATTGTCGTTTCGCTTACAGGCGGGGCAACGTCAAAGCTCAATGACGGGGCGCGAATCAAGCGCATGGTGCAGGAGCGGTTCGGTAAGCGTGCGCGGATCATCGACTTGGACGGGTTCAAGTTCAATTACATCTTCGATGCCATCGGCGTCATGGAGCTCGCGGATGCGATAGTCACAACCGATACGGTCTGGCTACATCTGGCGTCTGAAACGCTGGTTCCCGTGGCGGCTTTCCTGTCTGACATAAGCGACTGGCACAAGACCAAGCCGCGTTGCAACTGCACGCTGGAGCTAACTAACACGTCGGATTCGTCCACTGACAGGCTTATGGCATGGCTGGACGCAAGGGTGACGGCAGCGGAGCACAGGCGGTTCGTTCACTGCTGCGAAACGCATCGGCCATTGCCAAACCGCGTGAAGCGGGCACAGCGCAGTTGGCGCGACATGAACTCGGGCGGAGACTGGAAGGTTGTGATGCTTGGCCAATGCGACCGCGACACAACCATGCTTGGCGAGGACAGGTCGATCCCGTTCCTGCGCGACGTGCTGCGTCATGGTTTGAACGCCTGCGGCTCCGACGATTACCTTGTGTTCACCAACGACGACAACATACTTGTGAACGGGTTGAAGGATGAGATTAAGCGCGTGCTATCTCGTGGGGTTGCGCTGACGGCCAATCGCATTGACATCCCGCATTGGACTGGTGTGCCTCCGGTGGTAACGGCGACCAACCACCAAGGGCGTGATCTGCTGGCGTTCAAAGCTTCGTGGCTGCGGTTGCACCTTGAGGACTTCTACGATTATGCGCTTGGCATCTGCGACTGGGATATTGGCATTGCCGCGCACGTCAGGCATTTCCACGGGAAGCGTTGGCATCACGACACATCCTGGCAGATCGAGGACGATTGCGAGCTAAAGCCAGGGTGGGTTCTCCATGAGATCCACAAGCCAACTTACCCTGACGCCAAGAAGGTGTTGACGCCAGGACTCCTTTACAACCGGAAGCTGCTGCGCCGATGGATAGACAGGTTCGATCCAGATATGCGAGTCGGATTTTGGTGGTGGGGGAAAATATGAAGATCCACTTCGTCACGATTGTTCTGGATGGTATGCCGTGGCTGCCATGCCACCTGCCGGTATTTAACACGCTCAACTGCGATTGGGACTGGAGTGTGGTTGAGGGCGTGGCAAACAACGTCAAATGTACGCGCTGGTGCAAGCCGCTTAATCCTCGCCTCAGTATCGACGGCACCACCGAATACTTGGACTCCATCAAGAGCCACAAGCGCGTCAAGGTCTATCAGCGGCAGCAGTGGGATGGCAAGATCGAGATGGTGAACGCACCGCTGCGCGAGATCAAAGAGCCGGGGCTGGTGATTGAGATTGATTCTGATGAAATTTGGCGTGCAGACCAGATAGAGAAGATAGTCAAGATGTTCGAGGCGTGCCAAGACATCGACGTGGCGCAGTTCAAGTGCCGCTACTTTGTTGGGCCTGACATCATCATCACGTCCGAGAACACATACGGCAATCGCTTTGGGGTTGAGTGGTTCAGGGCGTGGCGCTGGACGCCGGGACAGTTGTTCGAGACGCATGAGCCGCCGGGGATGATTGGGTGCGCTGGTCGCAAGTTCGGCATCAAAGAGACATCGCAAGCTGGCCTTGTGTTCGATCACTACGCCTATGCCACTCCGGATGCCGTGGCGTTCAAGGAATACTACTACGGATACGAAGGCGCATTGGAAGCGTGGAACAAACTGCAGACTGCCAAGATGCCGGTTAAACTGAAGGATTATCTGCCGTGGATTAAAGACGAAGCAACCGCTGACAAGTTATGA
>JBFZEL010000212.1:0-2889 GCA_041306925.1 Lysobacterales bacterium | reverse complement strand
AATTCCTGTAAATGTACCTGACCCCTTTCCTGAATGGACCCCTTTCCTGGTAAATGTACCTGACCCCTTGCCTCAGACCCCTTGCCTCAGCGAAGCTGGCTGTCCTTGCTGCCACGGCGGTTATAACCGCTGTGGCTTACGGTCTGTTTGTCCAGCTCTGACTGGCATCTGACACACAACCGCACCCCCGGCATGATGGCGCGTCGCGCCGCGGGGATCTCGGCATTGCATGCTTCACAATTTGCCAGGCTCTGGCCACGCGGCAAGGCACTGCGGGCACGCGCCACGGCATCATCGATGGTGGCGTCGATCTGATCCTGAACTGCCCCATCACTGCTCCATCCACCGGCCATGCTGGACTCCCATAGTTCCGCTGCAAATGTTTTTTACCCCTTCAGAAATGAATTGGCAAGTAAAAAGTGCCGCCGTCACCGGCACGATCCGAAGGTCGTCCCTGCCAGACTACCAGCCGTCCACGCTCGCCAGCCAGATGGTGTGACGCGTACCCTTTTTGCCGTGTGCAAACACCCTCAACTCCTCAACCACCAAGCCGCAACACCGCAGGCGGTCGTGAAACCCCTGGTCGCCATCGGCGGACCAGTAGGCCAAAATGCCTCCTGGGGCGAGCGCATTCTGGGCAGCGGCAATACCCGGCATCGAGTACAGCCAGTCATTGGCCTTTTTCGTCAGGCCCTCGGGTCCGTTGTCGACGTCCAGTGTGATCACATCAAAACAGCCGTGGCTCCTGCGCATCAATTTCGCCACGTCGCCGGTGTAGACGCGGGTGCGCGGATCATCGAGCGGCCTGCCGCTGAAGTCGCCCAGCGGGCCGCGGTTCCACTCGATGACTTCTGGTATCAGTTCCGCCACGGTCACTTCGGCGTCCGGTCCGACGGATGCCAGCACCGCCGCGAGGGTAAAGCCCATGCCGAGACCGCCGATCAATACCCGCGCGTTACCGGCCTGTTTCAGGCGCTGGCAAGGCAGGCTGCCCACCGCGTCTTCGGAGCCGTGCTTGCGGGTATTCATCAATTCGTGGCCATTGGAAATCTTGATCGAGAAATCATCCTTGCCACGGTAGAGGATGAGGCTCCGGTCGCTGCCCGGGATAGGCGCCTCGCCAAGTTGAGTCCAGTGCCGCATAGTTGATCCATCGTGTCGGGGAGGTCTTTTATAAGCCGTGCCGCATCCCCTGTCCAACGAATTCAGGCGTTGCGCCGCCGGGACCGCACGACAACCGCCGGTTTGTGCGTTAACCTATGCACATGCGACCCGCAAAACCCGCAAAAAAAGACGCCGGAGCCGGCCCTAAAACGCCAAAGGCCGGGGTGGGCGAATGCGCCTGGTTAAAAGCCGTGACCGTCACCCGCACCGGGGCATTCATGGATTGCGGTCTTGACAGGGACCTGCTGGTACCGGTCAGCCAGCAACTCACGCCGATGGTCGAAGGGCAGTCCTACGTGGTGTACCTGTTTCTCGACCCGCAAAATAATGTCATCGGCACCACCAAGCTGCACAAGTTTCTCGACGAACGCGCCAAGAACATGGCGCCGGGTGAGGCGGTGGACCTGTTGATCGTGGGTGAGAGTGAAATGGGTTACAAGGCCGTGGTCAACGGCACCCACCTCGGCCTGCTGTACAAGGGTGAGGTTTTCACACCACTGCAGCCAGGTGACAAAACCAGGGGTTACATCAAGACCATCCGTGACGACAGGAAAATTGACCTGTGCCTGCAAAAACAAAACAAGGCGGCGAGGGATGACCTGTCCGAGCGTATCATCGCCTTGCTGGAATCCAGCGGGGGTGTGTCCACGCTGACCGACTACAGCCCGCCCGAGTTGATCTACCAGCAATTCGGCGTCAGCAAAAAAAATTACAAGAAGGCGCTCGGACATCTCTACAAGGAACACCGCATCAGCCTTGAAAAAGACCGGATCAGGCTGCTGCCAGCCTGAACAGTCTGAGTCGCAGGCAAGTGCCGCATTGATTAAGGACGATTACACGGCAGATGCGGCGCCCGGCGGCGAGCGCCTGTTGAGCCTCGACTTTTTCCGTGGTCTGACCATCGCCGGCATGATCCTGGTCAATAACCCCGGAAGCTGGACACACGTCTACCCGCCGCTGTTGCACGCCCGCTGGCATGGCTGGACGCCGACCGACCTGATTTTCCCGTTCTTCCTGTTTATCGTCGGTGTTTCGATCACGCTGGCGTTGGCGGGAAAAAAGGTCAGCCCCCAGCCCTGCAAAGAGCTTTATAAGAAGATCGTCCGGCGTACCCTGATCCTGTTCGCGCTCGGGTTATTCCTGAACGGCTTGCCGTTTTTTGAGGTCGACACCCTGCGCATTCCCGGGGTGCTGCAACGGATCGCGGTCTGCTATTTTTTTGCCGCCGTCGTTTTTCTGCACTGCGGCGTGAAGATGCAGGCAGCCTGGGCAATCGCGCTGATGTTGCTCTACTGGGCGTTCATGCAGTGGTTTCCGGTGCCCGGGACCGGCGCCGGGTCGTATGCGGAAGGGGCGAATTTTTCAGCCTGGCTGGACGGTCTGTTGCTGACGGGCCACATGTGGTCACAGACCGGCAGCTGGGACCCGGAAGGCGTTTTCAGCACGCTGCCGGCCATCTCGACCACCCTGTTCGGGGTGCTGGCGGGTCATTGCTTACGCCGGGATATGCCGGATGTGAAAAAGGTCGGGCGAATGCTGGCCTGGGGCATCGCCGCGATTGTCATCGGCGCTGCCTGGCATCACTGGCTGCCCATCAACAAGAACCTGTGGACCAGTTCGTATGCATTGTTCACGAGCGGCATGGCGTTGGTGTTCCTGGCCGTTTGCCACTACCTGATCGATGTAAGAGGCTGGCGCCGCGGAACCGGGCCCTTCCGTGTCTAT
>JBFZEL010000211.1:0-3954 GCA_041306925.1 Lysobacterales bacterium | reverse complement strand
CCTCCAGGTTGGTGATGGCTTCGGTGCGCTCGATTTTCGCCACCAGCCTGGCATCACTTCCGGCCGCGCGCAAACGGCGGCGGGCCTCGTGCATATCGTCCGCGTTGCGCGGGAAGGAAACCGCCAGGTAATCGGCGCCCATGGCCGCTGCCCGGGGTATATCCTCGATATCGTGCTGTGCTATGCCGGGCAATGACAGCCCTCCGCCCTGCACGTTGATGCCTTTGCGGTCCCCCAGCACGCCACCGGTTTCGACCTTGCAGATGATATCTGTTGCCTTGACTTCGAGCACACGCATGGTCAACAGACCATCATCGAGCAGCAGGAGGTCGCCCGTGGCAACGTCACCGGCCAGTCCCTTGTAAGTAACACCAACCCTCGACTGGGTGCCGGGGGCGGGTTCATCTGAAACATCCAGGGTGAAAATGTCGCCCGTGCTCAAAATAACCGAACCTGTGACAAATCTCTCGATACGTACCTTGGGGCCTCGCAGGTCGGCAAGGATCGCCACCTCCTTGTTCAGGCTTCTGGCTATCTGCCTGACCTGTGCGGCCCTTTTCGCCTGGTCCTGGTGTGTGCCATGCGAAAGATTGATACGCAATATATCCGCACCCGCGTTGATGACCGCGCGCAAAACCTCAGGGGAGTCGGTGGCAGGCCCTAAGGTGGCAATAATCTTGGTACGACGAATCTGCATGTATGTGCCCGCTGGTTAATTCAAAAAGTACGCGATTATATGCTACTTGATGCGGTCGGTTGAATCGTAATGATAATCAAAAGTCATTAAAGGGTGGAATCCAGCGCATCCGCCCTCAAGGTTCGGGGGCGCGGGGTACTTCATTTAACGGACCGGACACTGGTATGATCTATCCGCTTCGCGACAACCGGGATCAGGTATTTATACACGGCCCGAAGCTGCTTGTTCAGTTGGATGCCACACCGATACCCTTCAGGCAAGGCAGAAAATAAATTTGGTAACCAGGAGACCACGATGTTTAAAGCTGCAAACTCTTCACAGGTACTGCACGGATTGGGCCGTACACTTATTTTAGCTGCCGCTGTTTGGTCAGTGCTGCTACTGGCCGGTTGCGCAGGCAGCACCAACGTCTACAACAACGACAAGACGGTTGTTTACAATGGAGCGACCTACAACCTCAGCAACGTCAAGCAGATCAAATCCAAGATCAGCGGTAAACTCTCGGATACCAATACCGTCGATCTTCTCAACGCCGACAAAAAGCAGGTCGAGGCCTATCTGAAAGATTACCAGACAATTTACGTAAGAATGGCGTTTAATTTTGATGAGCAGGAAATGCTTTACCGGGCTAGTTCCGTATCAGAATATAGCGATTATTCAAAAATGCAAAGCAGCTTTGAAGATGCCGGAAAACAGATCAACGATCTGCTGGCTGACAAGAAAAAACTGCAGCTGAAACTGAAGTAAAACAGCGGCCCGGGTATAACGGTATGGTGGAGCCGAGGGGGATCGAACCCCTGACCTTCGCATTGCGAACGCGACGCTCTCCCAGCTGAGCTACGGCCCCATCGTATAACGCGTGCAGCAAATCATACGCCGGTACGCGGCGGATTTGAACTGCATGCGGTTGAAACAGGAAACTGACGGCCTGGCTGAGTTTTAACGTCGATAGAACACTGCCAGCCAGATCGTGGGTCCGGCGGGATCGGTCCAGGTAACACGGTGTTTTTGATGGGCGGATATGTTCAGGCAGTCACCCGGGCCAAGCAGAAATTCCGGACCGTCCTCTAAAAGGATTTTTCCCGATCCCTGTAAAACCAGCACCCACTCCTCCTCGTCCTGGTCATACCATCCACTCTCGGGGGAGGCGTGGCCCCTCGAGACGATACGTTCGATCCTGAGCGCCCCGGCGTTGAGAATCTGCTCGAATACCTCGCCGGCACTTTCCACTGGAACTGAAGTCAACAGGTTTTTCATAGGTTTCATGGGGGCTATTCCTGCCGAACTTCAAAGACGCCTTTGCGACAGTAATCCGTCCGGATGCAATGATCGGGCTAGTGCAGGGTGTGCCTACCCGGCACGATCGGACTCAAGCTGAACTTGAACAACAGGTCGGGACCGAAGCGGTCCGTGCTCGCCAGAAAATACTGAAACTCGGCCGCGATCCTCAATGGCGTTTTGCCGATCATGGTGGTTTTGGCAACGCCGCCGCCGATTGGCAGATTGAGCTTGTTGCCGCTGTCGCCTTCCCAGTCGTAAGCAATGACGGGATTGGAAATGAGTTGCCAACCGTTACCCAGCCCGTAACCCAGGTACGCCTGTAGCGTTGTGATGGTGGTGTCCGGAGTGCCCTTGTCCGCCTTTTCAGCAACATCGATGACGTGCGCAATCAGGGCACCATAGACGCCCCAGTTGGTCATTTTGCCAATGTTCACCTCTGGCCCCAGGATGAGTTGCTGCTTGCCATTGGAGGTATCGGAGGTCGTAGGCAATTCGCCCTTGAGCCCATAGCTCAAAATAAGACCGGAACTCTTCGTGCCGCCGTAGGCCAGGTCGACGCTTACGTTGTCAGTGTGACCGTGGCTCGGAAGCCAGCGTCCGTCACCCAGTTCCCGCGGATCCTGCTGGCGTATCCGCCACTCGGCATAGCCGATGTCGGTGTAGTAGTAAATCGGTTGATCGGCAATGAGGGGCAATGCAAACCTGAATACCCATCCCTTGCCATTCTTTTCCGCGAACGGAATGGTCGCCTGAAAAAAATGAGATAACTCGGTTTGATCGTCCGCACCGGCGATATCCCCCTGGAAGGTCCTGTACTGGCCTTCATAGTCAAACCGGTAAAACGCCGCCAGCGGGTTGACCGACTCCCGGGCGATTGCCTCGATCGATTTCGGTGTGCCTGGCTCTGCGTCAGCCGCCATGCACATCGCAGGCAATGCCAAAAACCAAAAAAAACAGACTGTCGACAGCACTCGTGCAATTGAATTCATAACCAGGCCTCGAGGATAACTGCCCTGAAAATGCACTAGTCTACGTTGAGCCTGGCAAAGAATCCATGCCGCTGACCCTTGCTTGAAAACTGCTTAACCCCCCGTGGCTGACAGGGGTTCAGCCGGGCAAGAGTTGAATCTTTTGAAACTTATGTCAAGGCGGCCCGGGCTTACGGGCCGCCCGCCTGGTACCTTGATCTACTGCCCGGCACGGAAGGGGTAGGCCGCAAACATCTCCTGGATCCCGGCATAAATTTTTTGCCGTGTTTCTTCATTGGTGCGGTTGTCCTGAACCCGGCCAACTGCGACACCCTCCCAAACCATCCGCTTCGCCGCCCGGTCGACGATGTCGACATTGATGGTGCCTTCCGTGTAATTGCTGACATGGGTGGTGGTGCCGTAAGGGTAACCGCCCCAGGCACCATATGCGCCCCGGCGATAACCGTAATAGCCGCCGGCCATGTAAGGATCGGCTGTCGTCGTAACCTTGGTCTTGTCCTGCAGACGGCCGGACACGTTGATCAGCAGGTCGGGGTTATCGGACATCCTGTAACCCCTGCTCTCCATTTCCTTGCTGATGGCGTCACGAAAAATTGAACCGTAAATACTGGAGTAATTCGGGTTTTCTATGCCCATCGGGTTAAAGAATGCGTAGGTCCTGTACTGGCTGAAATCAGCGGTATGATCGTAATCAGACTGGATTTTTGGCCCGGAAGCGCAACCCGCAATCAGCATGGCTGTGGCGGCGAGCGATGCCCACCTGGATAAAGATTTCAACACTGATCTGGTTTGCATGATGTTATCCTTGAAGTGATTTCTCGTAGGGGTTAAGCCGACTCATATGATTGATTCAACATGCATCGAAGTCAAGGAGGCGAACGCCTTTTGAGCGGACGCGCACGGCCTCGGCCACACCGCCCATTGCCTAGTACCGTGACCCATAGATTTCGACACAACCAGAGCCCCCCGGATGTGCCGGGACAAGGC
>JBFZEL010000210.1:0-2903 GCA_041306925.1 Lysobacterales bacterium | reverse complement strand
GACCCTGCAGAAGGATCTGGCCGAGGCGGGCGAGCAGGTCAATGAGTTGAAAAAATATGATCCGTTGAAGATGCGAAAGAACCTGGACGACAACAAGAAGAAGCTGGCAGAGAAAACCACGGCGAATGAAGTGCTGCAGAAGTCACTGGGTAAGGCCAAGGCTGAGAGTGCGGAGCTGCTGAAGAAGGTGGCTGAGTTGGAGGCGAAGGTGGCGGCACTGGAGCCGGTGGTTGACGAGGCTGAACAGGAATCAGAAGCGGCTTAGAACTCCCCAGAGAAAACAGTAATTCAACCTGACGGACCCGACGGGTATACTGCGAGTTTCTCCCCCCCTTGGGGCGCATACTTTTTTGAAGTACGGTTACAGGGTTGGGCGTGAATTTTGAGGGGGTTCCTTATAGCGGCCAGGGTGGCAGGTTTGCCGCGGAATGGATGTCTCCAATGGTCCCGAAAGCGGTCATGATTTGGAGCGGATTTCAGTTCGAAAGATGACTGCTTTGTGCCACTTACGGTCTTAGCACCACACTGAGTTTCAGCCCAAAACCACAGTTTTTCTATTATTACTATTTTTGCCTAAATGGCGACAAACACAAGGCACAACATACTCTATACTCGGTCTCGATCCAATTATTTGCAGGAGACTAAGATGGCATTGAAAATTATCGGCGCAGGCTTCGGTCGCACCGGCACCATGTCACTAAAAGCTGCACTGGAGCAAATAGGTCACCCCTGTTATCACATGGTGGAGTGCTTCCCAAAAGGGCCCGAGCATTGGAAGCTCTGGGAGCAGGTGGGAAACAGCGCGCCGGATTGGGATGGGCTTTTCGAGGGCTTTACGGCGACAGTCGATTTTCCTGCCTGCACCAGCTATGCCCCGCTGGCCGAGTATTACCCTGATGCCAAAGTTGTGCTTACCGTGCGAGACCCGGAGAAGTGGTTTGCTTCAGTCCAGAGCACAATCTTTGGCAAAGAATGGATAGAGTTTCTGCACGGCACCGAAGCGGGTGCTTACATGAAGGCAACGATCAATGACTACTTCGATGGTCGGATGCACGATCATGATCACCTTATCCGGCGATTCAATGAACATGTTGCCGAAGTCAGGGCAAACATAGACCCGGAACGTCTGCTGATTTTCGAAGTGGCCGATGGTTGGCAGCCACTCTGCCAGTTCCTGGAACTGCCCGTCCCTGAAGGAGAGTTCCCGCACATCAATGATACCGAGGCAGTACAAGGCATTATCAGAACCATCATGGAAAAAGGGTTCCAGGCGGCACTTGGCTACCAGGGGTAGCAGAGTCGTCTTTGATGTGAAGCGAACCCCTAATCATTTTTTGATCAATCTGGATTCGGTCCGCAGCCACTTTGCGACAGATCAACGACTGAGGCCGCCATTCTTTAGGGCTGCTGATATCAAGGCCAAGAGCGCCACCTGAGACATTGGCTTTTTTCGCTGGAAAGGATTCCAGCACAACAGTACTCCACCATCAAGGAAGCCTGTGAAGACCCCACGGCATGGACTGTTGTGTGCTCTCGTTCAGGAATGAACGGATTTGAATGGCATGCTTAACGCCGCGAATGAGATTTTCGGGTCATTACGCGGGAAATTCCACAGATCAGCAAGCCCAGTTGACAGAATCAGCGGGGGGATCTACTTTTAACAGGGCCTTAATATTTCTTATACTTTCCGACCAGGACCGCAACGACACAGAGTCTACCGACGCCACTGTGGCCGCGTTCGTACTACCCGGCGACTGACTCACAGACAATTGTGAAAACGAGCGCAAAGTTCTCTTCCAACCCGAGCATCAACCGATCGAGAGACTGTCCATGCTAAACGAAACTGTGTTGGTGACTGGCGCCTCCTCCGGCATCGGTGAGGTGCTCGCCCGAAACTTCGCGACTAGCGGTCGCGACCTGGTGCTGGTGGCGCGCAGCGAAGACAAGCTGCGGCGCCTGGCGCGCGCATTGCAGGCGAAATCAAAAGTGAAGGTGCGGGTGGAGGTCGCCGACCTGTCGCGCCGCGGCGCCGCAAAGAAACTCGCGGCGCGTTTGCACAAGGAGGGTGTGGAGATCGACATTCTCGTCAATTGCGCGGGCGTGCTCGAACACGGTCGCTTCACCGACATGAGCGCCAGCGCGCATCAGGGCCTGATCGACCTGAACGTGAACGGCCTCACCGATATGCTGCGCTACTTCCTGCCGCCGATGCTCGAACGCGGCAAGGGGCGCATCCTGAACGTGGCGTCCATCGCGGCATTCCAACCCGTGCCGAGCCTTGCGACCTATGCGGCTACCAAGGCCTACGTGCTGTCCCTGACGGAGTCACTTTCAGAGGAACTGGCCGGTACGGGCGTCTCCGTCACGGCGCTGTGCCCCGGCATCACCGCTACCAACATGGTGGCCAAAGCCAAGGAGAAAAGCGGCGGGCTTAAAATCCCTGGCTTTGTCGTGGGCGATGTGGAGGATGTCGCCGAGCAGGGCTATCGCGCCTGCCTGAAAGGCGATGTGATCTGTGTGCCGGGCGCGGTCAACCTGGCCGCGACATTGACCGGCCGAGCGACACCCAAATGGTTGCTACGGCGCATCTCGGGTGTGATGGGGCGGTATACGCTTGGCAAGACTTGAGCGCCGTCTGAATTTCCAACGCCTAGAGCAGGCGGAACTTCAAATGCACAGCGCATGCCCACATGGGAGTGCGCATCAACTTTTTTTGAAATGCAACGACAGGGGCCTCGTCAGATTGTTGTAGGCAATCACTGACAGCGACTCTCCCCGGCCGGTGTCCTTGCAACCGGTCCAGCAGAGCGCAGGGTCCCTGGCGAATTCCCACTTCAGGCCTCCACCGGAAGTTGAAACCAGCCGCGACATTGCTTCTTCCAACGGTACTTGTTGATATCTAC
>JBFZEL010000209.1:0-3055 GCA_041306925.1 Lysobacterales bacterium | reverse complement strand
ACCACCGAGATTTTTGGTCTGTTCGCACCGGCCCGACCGGATGTAGCGCTCAGGATGGCCTATTTGCCAATCCGCACAACGGCGCATGGGAACGCGGCCTGGGTAGCAGAATTCTATGTCGTGATGCATTCGCTGGCAGCATATGTTGACCGGAATTTGCCACCGGGAGAACAGATCCTGTGGATGGCTGATACCGCGCGGCAAAGGTTACCGGATGATTCCTATTCGGCAAAAATGTTTGATTTTGTCAAAAGCCGTTACCAGGCCGGCGGGCCGTGGGAGCAGACACGCGATGAGGTCTATCAACGTTATCAGCTTGACCAGCTCGATGGTTATGACATCACTTCCAGAAATCTCTATTGCAACGGCTGCTTTGCCTCAGGTATCAATTTCGCATCCAGCCTCGTCAGCCTGTTCTATGGTCAAGGGGACTTTAAAGAAACCGTCAAAATTGCCGTGTTGGCTGGTTGGGACTCTGATAACCCCGCCGCCACCTGGGGTGGATTGCTCGGTTTTATGCATGGAAAAGACGGTATCGAGCAGGCCTTCGGCAGATCATTTGCAGATCGCTTCAATATTCACAGAACCCGCGGAAACTTTCCGGACAATGGTATGGACGCCTTCAAGGCTATGGCGGAAAAGGGTCTGTTTGTTGTCGACCGCGTCGTTCAGGAAGAAATGGGAGGGGGTATCGACCTTAGCAAAAACCGATGGTTGATACCGGACGCCGGAACCAGCATCACTCCAGTTTCAGAATCACTCCAATAATTCCCCGGGAATCCGGGCTGTTCAGTTTGGCCGGTGAAATGCTCGGGCCCGCCAGCGCTCTACATACCGCATAAACAGTGGGCGGCAACGGTGAACCTGCCCTGCCGCGCGCTGATGAACTGCAAATCGTCGAGCATGGATTGCAGCCAGGAAACCGGCAGGTTCGCCGGTCTGCTGACAGAAATATGCAGTCTTGACACCGCACTGCTCATGAAATCCATGACCAGGCGGTCGAGCGCCGATTGTTCAGGTTCGATCCATTCGATCTGATAGTTGTCACCCAGACCGGCAATCCGCGCGCTGGCCTTGATGGCATCCTGAAACGACCCCGTCTTATCGACCAGACCACGTTCTGCCGCCTGCTCACCGCTCCAGACCCGGCCCTGCGCGATCTCGTCGACTTCCTCATAGGTTTTGCCGCGGGCCTTGCTGACCAGGTTGATGAACTGCCTGTATATTTTTTCCGTGCTTGACTGGAATATCCGCGCGATACCCGGGTCCAGCGGCATATCAATTCTTAGCTTGCCGGCCATTGCGGTGGTCCCGTAGCCATCCGTGTGCACGCCTATCTTGTTCAGCGTGCCGCCAAATGTCGGCAATATGCCGTACACACCGATCGAACCGGTTATCGTGGCCGGACTGGCCCAGACCTCGTCCGCGGCCATGGCCATCCAGTAGCCGCCAGACGCGGCGACGTTACCCATGGAAATGACAACCGTTTTACCCGAATCGCGTACCTGCTGAAGTTCGAGCCTGAGGGACTCAGCGGCGTAGGCATCGCCGCCCGGGCTGTTGATACGCACCACCACCGCAGCCACGTTTTCATCACGTGCCGCGCGCCGCAACTGCTCCGCTGTCGAAATCGAGCCGATCCGCCCGGCCGGGTGATTGCCACCGACGATCTCGCCTTCGGCGACCACGATAGCGATCTGCCTGGCGTTACTGTAGGCCTTTAGCGATTCTGTGAGGTCCAGGTAGTCCTGCATGTCGACGGCGCGGTAACTGTCGCCGGCCTGGTCAGGAACCCCGCGTTTTGCGAGTTCCTGGCGCGCCTGCGGCGCCGTCATCAAGCGGTCCACCAGGCCCAGGTTCACCGCATACTGCGCAAAGTCACCATTGACGTTGTCGATCTGGTTGGGCAGGTCATCGATGGACTCCTGCAGTGACTTCAGGATCAGACCGCGGTTCTTGGCGACCGCTTCGAGGTATTGCTGCCACAGGTTATTCAGCCAGAATTTGCCGGATTCCCTGGTTTCGTCCGACATATCGTCGCGGATATAGGGTTCCATCGCCGACTTGTACTTGCCCGCCCTGAACAGGTTGATCTCGACCGCCAGTTTTTCCAGCCCCTCGCGGTAATACTGCCGGTATTCTGAATAACCGTCTATCCAGATCCCGCCATCTGGATTCAACCAGATTTCATCGGCCAGGGTGGCCAGGTAATACTGGTTCTGCCCGAGGGAATCCGCCAGTGCGATCACCGGTTTGCCGGTCGAGCGGAACGCCTCGAGCGCATGGGCCATGTCGTTCAATGCCGCCAGGCCGATGCTGCGCATATAGTTCGGGTCGAGCACAAGCTGCGTGATATCGCTGTCACCGGCGGCACGGTGGATCGCTTCCAGCATATCGCGCAAGCGGGTTTCAGACCGGTCCTGCTCGGTGGCTTCCTCGATGGCGCGGTCCAGCGGCGTGGTCGTGTATTGTTCGACGATATCGCCGTAGGGGCGTATGACCAGCGTGGAGTTGGGTTTCAGGCGAAATGTTTCTGGCGATTGAAACGTCAGGAACACGAGGTAAATAAAGAGCAGGAACAGCAGGTTCAGAAAAACTATTCTGCTGCCGTTGATAAAACGCCATAGCCCCAGCGCAAACCTTACCGGGAAAGACCGTTCTTGAGTCATGTTATCGCCTGTGAGAAATCCGTGGGGGTTATTGTATGGACAGGAACCGCCAATCACAATCGCTCGAAGGTCACGGCGCGCCGACGCGGTCTCCCTGACTGCGTCCGGTCATCAGGGCAGATACAGAAAAGACCAACAGTTTGCCAAAATCACCAAGCTCCACCTCAACCGCATCCAGGCTCACAACCTATCTGTCTATTTTCGTTATGTTTAATACCGTGGCATGGAATCTGCATCTACCAAGGCGACCCACTCAACAACTGGAGACTGAACCATGGGATCTTTTTCTCGACTACGCTATGTTATCGCCGCCAATGTCAATGCACTGCTTGAAAAAGCGGAAGACCCTGAAAAACTTTTAAAGGCACTGATCCGTGACATGGAGG
>JBFZEL010000208.1:0-4180 GCA_041306925.1 Lysobacterales bacterium | reverse complement strand
CCTCCATTGATTTGGACATAAATAACCCGCGCGGTCTGAACCGCTACTGGATCGGGAGGTTACCGGGTTTTTATTTGCAGGCTTATATGAATAATCAGGCGATGAATTAGCGTTCAGGAACGCGCTATCAAGTGTAGCGCTTTTGCAGTGAAAACACGACTCCGTTACCAGGCACACTTCCACCCATTCGCATCGACCTTGGCACAGCTAAACCAGGCATGCTCCTGCGATAGCGGCATGTTGTGCGTGGTGATGGTTTGACACTTTTACCCGACAATTTTCCATCCTCAAGTGGTTATGTGTCGATTTCAGGGCTTACTGCAGATATGATCTGATGCGCAGAGTGTCCGCTCCGCAATTCATCATGACCCAGACGCTGGTGCTGTCAGTGGTGCTGCCATAAATTATGAGCTTATTTATAACTGTTCATTAAGATAGAGGCCATATGATCCTGATGAGCGCTAACTGCGATGCCTTCGCCCGTGGCCTGGTGCTGTACTAGATCATGGATATCATTCTCTATATCAAGGCCGTGTTGCTGGGACTGCTGGAAGGCGCGACCGAATTTCTGCCCGTGTCCAGCACCGGGCATTTGATCATCGCGGGCGATTTGCTGGACTTCACCGGCGAAAAATCCAAGACCTTCAAGATTTTTATTCAGCTTGGCGCCATCCTGGCTATCGTCTGGCATTACCGTCAGCGCGTCATGCAGGTGATCGCGGGGATGGGCCGCGACCCCGCAGCCAACCGGTTTGTGATGAATCTGGGAATCGCCTTTTTGCCGGCGGCAGTGCTCGGTTTTTTGTTACATAAAACGATCAAGGCCCACCTGTTTAATTCCTATACCGTTGCGGCAGCGCTGCTGGCGGGCGGTTTTGTCATTCTCTGGGTAGAACGGCGTAAACACGTCACCAAAATTGAAACGGTCGATCAAATGCGTTGGCAGGATGCGCTTAAGGTCGGACTGTTTCAGAGCTTTGCCTTGTTTCCCGGGGTATCGCGTGCAGGCGCCACCATTATGGGTGGTTTGCTGAGCGGGTTATCGCGACCCGCGGCTACAGAGTTTTCGTTTTTTCTCGCGGTTCCCACCATGCTGGCAGCCACCAGTTACGATTTATATAAGAGTCGCGATTTGCTGGATGCCAATGATTTTGGCCTGTTGGCAGTAGGATTTATCGCTGCTTTCATCAGCGCCTTGTTCGTGGTCAGACTTTTCCTTGCTTATGTAGGACGGCACAGCTTTGTACCCTTTGCTTACTACCGCATCGTGTTTGGTTTGATCGTGCTGGTGCTTGGCTACACCGGATGGGTGCAATTCAGCCCCGTGTGATCGGCGCTGAAACATCGCTTTGGCACATAGTGCGCCACTCGACACGCGCACCCATAAACGGTGCTACCATAAATTATCAGCGCATTTATAACTGCCAAATGAAGATAGAAACCCTATGATCCTGATGATCGATAACTACGATTCCTTCACCTATAACCTGGTGCAATACCTGGGCGAGTTGGGTGCGCAGGTGAAAACTGTGCGTAATGATGAGATCACGATCACGGCAATTCGCGAACTGGGCCCGCACGGAATCGTCATTTCACCCGGTCCGTGCACACCGGATGAAGCGGGCATATGCCTCGAAGTGGTTGCCCGGCTGGGCGAGTCGTTGCCAATCCTGGGTGTTTGCCTAGGCCACCAGTGTATCGGCCAGGTGTTTGGCGGCCAGGTAGTGCGCGCGGACAAGGTCATGCACGGCAAGACCTCGATGGTGTTCCATCGTGGCCAGGGCGTTTTTGCGGGTTTGCCGCAACCTTTTGTCGCCACCCGTTACCATTCGCTGGTAGTGCAGAAAGACAGCGTGCCCGATTGCCTGGAAGTCACCGCATGGACCGGGCAAGCGGATGGTGCAATGGAAGACATCATGGGGATCAGGCATAGGAGGCTGCCGGTCGAAGGCGTGCAATTCCACCCCGAATCGATCCTCACACGCTGCGGTCATGACCTGTTACAGAATTTTATCAATACCACCCGGCGGCATAAGATGGATCGGTCCTGATGGCCATGGATATCCAGGCGGCCCTGGGCCGGATCGCTGAAAAACAGAACCTGACCACCGCGGAGATGGTGGACGTGATGCGCCAGGTCATGTCGGCCGGTGCGACCGACGTCCAGATCGGCGCCTTTTTGCTGGGTATGCGGGTCAAGGGCGAAACCATTGACGAGATCATCGGTGGCGTGCAGGTGCTGCGCGAATTTGCCACCGGTGTGAAGGTGGAGGGGCCCCACCTGGTGGACATCGTCGGTACCGGCGGGGACGGCGCGAACCTGTTCAATGTTTCGACGGCTGCCTGTTTTGTCGTCGCGGCGGCGGGTGGACGGGTGGCCAAGCACGGCAACCGTTCGGTGTCATCGAGTTCCGGTAGCGCGGACCTGCTCGAGGCCGCCGGGGTACGGCTGGATATCACGCCGGAACAGGTCGCGCAGTGTGTCAACGAACTCGGCATCGGTTTCATGTTTGCATTGATGCACCACAGCGCCATGCGCCACGTAAGCCTGGCGCGCAAGCAACTGGGGTTGCGCACACTTTTTAATATCCTCGGCCCGATGGCGAACCCCGCAGGTCTCAAGCGCCAGTTGATCGGTGTTTACCACCGTGCGCTGTGCCGCCCGGTGGCTGAGGTACTGCAACGGCTTGGTTCAGAACACGTACTGGTGGTCAATTCCAGGGACGGTCTCGATGAAATCAGTCTCGCAGCGGATACGCACGTCGCAGAACTGCAACACGGTGTGGTCACCGAGTACAAGCTGCGGCCTGAAGAACTGGGTTTTGCTCGCGGGTCACTGCAGACGCTGGTGGTGGATGACGTCGCTGCATCGCTTCAGTTGATCACCAGCGCGCTGGCGGGTGAAAAAGACGAACGCTCCCAACGCGCCGCGCACATGATCGCCCTGAACGCCGGCGCGGCACTGTACGTGGCCGGTGTCGCCGATTCGATTGCCGATGGTGTCAAACGTGCCAATGCAGTACTGGCGGGCGGGGCCGGCCTCAAGAAACTGCAGCAACTGGCCAGCATGACGCAGGGTTTCTGATGGCAGTACCTTCGATATTACAACGCATATTGCAGAGCAAGACCGGCGAGATCGCTGCCGGCAAGGCCGTCAACCCGCAGGCGGAACTGGCCGCCCGGGCGCGGGGTTGCGTCCCGCCACGGGGATTCGAAAGCCGCTTGCGCCTGGCCCTTGCAAAGGGTCCTGCCGTGATCGCGGAAATCAAGCAGGCCTCGCCGAGCGCCGGTGTGATCCGCGAGGATTTTCAGCCGGCGGCCATCGCCAGGTCCTACGAGGCAGCCGGCGCAGCCTGTCTGTCGGTGCTGACCGAGCGGGATTTTTTCCACGGTGATGCCCGCCACCTGCAAGCGGCGCGCGAGGTGTGCAATCTGCCGGTTCTGCGTAAGGACTTCATCATCGACCCCTGGCAAATCCCGCAGTCACGGCTGATGGGCGCCGACTGTATCCTGTTGATCGCCGCTGCGCTCGAGCAAGCGCTGCTGGAAGAATTGTTGAACCTCGCAAAAGAATCCGGCATGGATGTACTGATCGAAGTACACGATGAGGCCGAAATGGAAAGAACGCTGCGGCTTGGTCATGCTCTGATCGGTGTCAATAATCGCAACCTGGATACGTTCGAAACTTCGCTTGCCACCAGCGAGCGGTTGAAAAAAATGCTCACGGGTGGACAATTACTGGTTACGGAAAGTGGCATCAAAACTGCCGCTGATGTGAAACGCATGCAGGCATCGGGTATCAACGCCTTCCTGGTCGGGGAGGCATTCATGCGTGAGGATGACCCCGGTTCCGCCTTGAAAAGGATGTTTTTCTGACATGAACAGACTTTCTATTTTGTCGCTGCTGTGCCTGGTCGTCGGCCTGGTCACTTTGTTGGCAGGTGCGCAAACCGCTTTTGCGCAGATTGAAAAGGACACGCTTTGGCGCGATGCCGTGGTCACCGAACTGGATGTGGATTTCGGCGCCGGTTTTCACGCGCGTTGGCAGTTTCACCGCTGTGCCTGCGGTGATCTGCAGGTGATGGTTGAGCAGGTAGCACCTGATGATATCCTCACCGGTGAATTGTTGATGGTCGACGGACAGGCCTTGCTGGCGCGAGGGTTTGAACAGCAGGGTGAG
>JBFZEL010000207.1:0-2685 GCA_041306925.1 Lysobacterales bacterium | reverse complement strand
GCTCCCGCCCGCGCCCCCAGCGCCCTGACGGTGCTCCAACTGGATGGCTGGCAGGTGCGTCACCGCGGCCCCGGTTGGGGACGGCAGCGATCGCGCCAAGCCCGCGTCGAATGGCACGAATTGAAGACCGGCGTGGCCTATCGCCACGAGCAAGCCGGCCAGACTGCCGGTGGGCGTGGCCTGCTCAGTGAGAAGGTGCTGGTCAGTTGGCAGGGCGAGCCGCTGGAACTGGGCCGGCGGCTGCACTGGGAAGCGTTGCGGCACGGTCTGGCGCGCAGCCGGGACGTGTTGGTGCTGGCCGACGGCGCGCCGTGGATCTGGAATGTCGCCGCCGACCGCTGGCCAGGCGCGACGGAGTTGCTGGACTTCTATCACGCCAGCCAACACCTGTGGGAGATCGGTCGGGCGTTGGGCGGCGGCGACGAAACACGGGCGACTGCATGGGCCGAGCCACGGCGGCATCGGCTGCGCCATGGCAAGCCGCGCGCGCTGTTGCGGGAACTGGCGGGATTGCGCCCGCCCCGTGGTGCGGCGGGCGCGGTGGTGCGGCGCGAACAACGATACTTTGCCGGCCACGCCGCACGGCTGAACTACCGCGAACTGGCCGCGCGGGGTTGGCCGATTGGCAGTGGCGCGGTGGAGTCGGCGTGTCGGCAGCGGCAATGTCGGTTCAAGCGCCCCGGTCAGTTCTGGACGGCGCGTGGCCTGCGCCATCTCGGGGCTGTGGTCGAAGCCCGCGCGAACGGTCACTGGGATGAACTCTGGTACTCCACCTAACGGTGGTAGTATCCAGATGCGCCCCAGCAGCGCATGGGAAATTCGACGGGTGCTATAAAGCGGTGGGCGGCAGACGCTTGACCGGTTTTTCTGGACAACAACCCAAAAGTGTTTCACTCTGCCACCATGAAACACATTCCTGCTGCCACTGATTCCGCGCGGTTGGCCGCCGTTCAGATCCAACCGCTCACCACCACCACCACCAAAACTCGCGCCCGCCAGTTGCTCGCCCAACACCACTACCTCGGCGATGTCCGCGCCGTCGGCGAGCAACTCTGGTTTGCCATCACCGATGACCACCACCACTGGCTCGGCGTCTTGGTCTTTTGCGCCGCCAGTCGCCGCCTCCGCGCTCGTGATCAGTGGATCGGTTGGTCGGAGGAACAACGGCGCCGCCGCTTGCCGCTGGTTGTCAACAACTGCCGCTTTCTGCTCCTGCCCGACCAAACCTTTCCCAATCTCGCCTCGCGCGCGCTGCGCTTGTGCCTCGACCGGCTCAGCGCCGATTGGCAGGCGCGTTACGACCACCCGGCCCTGCTCGTGGAAACCTTCGTCGATCCCGAACAGTTCTGCGGCACCGTCTATTCGGCCAGCGGTTGGCAGGAACTCGGTTTCACCGACGGCTTCGGCCGGGTGCGCCGCGATTTCTATGTCGCGCACGACAAACCCAAACGCCTCTTCGCCCGCGAACTCGTCCGCCGCGCCCGCCGCCACCTGCAAGCCGATCAACTCAAACCGTCACTGGCCGCCGTCGAAGCGCGCACGCCGCCGCGTTGCACCCGGCGCGTGCCGGAGATTCGCGCGCTGGTCGAACAGCTCAAGGATCTGCCGGACTATCGCACCCGGCTCGGTCTCTACCCGCTCTGGACGCTGGCCGCCATCGTGGTGTTGGCGCATCTCTGCGACGCGCCGCGCGGCCAGAAAGACCTCGCCAAGTTCGCGCGCGGCATGAGCCAGGGCCAACGCCGCGCCCTCGGCGTGCGCCGCCAACGCGACGGCACCTACCCGGCACCGAGCCAACCGACCTTCTGCCGGTTCCTGCAGTGCGTGGATGCCGCCGCGCTCGAAGCGTTGCTGTTGCGCGCGCAAGAACAACTGCGCGGCCCCGCCCCGGCTGACGAGTTGATCGTGCTCGACGGCAAACAACCCGCGCAGGGCGGCGGCACCAGCGTGTTGACGGCGGTGAGCGTGCCCAGCCAGTATTACCTCGGCAGCGCGACCGTCGACACCAAGACTAACGAGATTCCCGTGGCGCGCGAACTGTTCGCCAAGCTCGATCTCGATGGTCGCCGCGTCAGCCTCGACGCCTTGCACACGCAAGACCAGACCGCGCGCGACTTGCTATGGGAACACGGTGCCGACTACCTGTTCACCGTGAAGGACAACCAACCCACGGTGCGGGCCAACATCGAACGCCTCGTGGACGCGCCGCCGGCGCGTTTTTCCCCCGGCGGACACGCTGCCGACGCTGGCCGGTAAACGGGAGATCAACAAAGGCCAATGGGAAGAACGGGTGTTACGCAGTACCGCCGCCAGTCCCGAAGCGGTCGACTTTCCCGGCGTGGCACAAGTGGCGCTGCTACGGCGACACCTGCGCCAGCATCGGCCCGAGACGGTGGCCTTGGTGACGAGCCTGCCGCCCGCGGAACTCGACGCCACGGCCTGGCTGGCCGCCAACCGGGCCGCGTGGGGCATTGAGAATGGCTTACACCAACGCCTGGATCAATCCCATCGGGAGGATCAGTGTCGGGTGCGGTTGCCGCAATCGCTGCGCGTGTTGGGGATGATTCGGCGATTCAGCATTAGTTTGTTCATGCACAGGGCGTAGCGGTGGTGTTCGGCGTCCATCGCGGCGAAATAGTCCGTCGTGGTTTTGTGCTGCGGCTTTCTTTGCCGACTCCGCCAGTG
>JBFZEL010000206.1:0-5347 GCA_041306925.1 Lysobacterales bacterium | reverse complement strand
AATGATGGGACGGTAGATCCAGATCAACAGGCGATTGACAGGATTCCTGTGCTCCGGCAGGATGCGGCCACGCACAAACAGCAGCATCAACACCGGCACCAGCGTCACCGACAACAGCGCCGCCCCGGCCATGGCGAAGGTCTTGGTGTAGGCCAACGGCTGGAACATCCGCCCCTCCTGGGCTTCCAGCGCGAATACCGGAAGAATGGAAACCGTGATGATCAGCAGGGAGAAAAACAGCGCCGGGCCGACTTCGCGGCAGGCGTTGATGATCAACGGCAGGCGCGGAGCGTCCGGCGGCGCCCGTTCGATGTGCTTGTGGGTGTTTTCGATCATGACGATCGCGGCATCCACCATGGCGCCGATGGCGATGGCGATGCCACCCAGGCTCATGATGTTGGAATTGAGACCCAGCCAGCGCATCAGGATGAACGCGATCAGCACCCCCACCGGCAGCATCAGGATCGCAACCAGCGCGCTGCGCACATGCAACAGGAACAACACGCACACCAGCGCCACGACCACGCTTTCCTCGAACAGGGTCTTTTTAAGCGTTGCTATGGCGCGATGAATCAGATCGGAGCGGTCGTACACTGCCTCGACCGTGACGCCTTCCGGCAGGCCCGAAGCGATCTCGGCCAGTTTTTCCTTGATGTTGTGGATGACTTCGAGCGCGTTCTGCCCGTAACGCGCCATGGCGATACCGGCCACCACTTCGCCTTCACCGTTCAGGTCGGTTACACCGCGGCGTTCGTCCGGTCCCAGTTCCACCCGCGCCACGTCGCGCAACAGCACCGGGGTGCCCTGGTCGGCTTTGACCACCAGCGTTTCCAGGTCATCCACGCCGCGCAAATAGCCCTTGCCGCGCACCATGTACTCGGTCTCGGACATCTCGACCACGCGCCCGCCGACATCCCGGTTGCTGTCGCGGATCACCTGGGTAATGCGCGCCGGCGAGACCCCGTAGGCCTGCAGCTTGCGTGGATCGAGGACCACCTGGTACTGCTTGACGAAGCCGCCGACGCTGGCAACTTCCGCCACGCCATGCGCCTTGGTCAACTGGTAGCGCAAATACCAATCCTGGATTGCGCGCAACTCTTCCAGGGAACGATTCTTGGCAAGTACCACGTACTGGTATACCCAACCCACGCCGGTGGCATCCGGTCCGAGTGTCGGTGACACCCCGCGCGGCATGCGTCCACTGACGGAATTCAGGTATTCGAGCACGCGTGAGCGCGCCCAGTAAATGTCGGTGCCGTCCTCAAAAATGACATAGACGAAACTCGCGCCGAAGAACGAGAAACCCCTGACGACCTTGGATTTTGGCACCGACAACAAGGCAGTGGTGAGCGGATAGGTGACCTGGTCTTCCACCACCTGCGGCGCCTGGCCCGGGTATTCGGTGTAGACGATGACCTGCACGTCGGAGAGGTCGGGAATGGCATCCAGCGGTGTCTTGAACAGTGCATAGATGCCCGCACCGATAATGATCAGGGTCGCCAGCGACACCAGGAAGACGTTGCGCAGCGACCATTCGATAACCCGGGCGAGCATGTCAGTGTCCCTCGTGTTCGTCGGCTGCGGTATCTTCGTCTTCGCCGCCGTGATCGCCGCCGTGCCCGGCGTGTGCGTTGAAGCCGTCCAGCGCCGTCTGCAGGTTACTTTCCGCATCGATCAGGAAATTGGCGCGGACCACGACCTGCTCGCCTGCGCTCACGCCCTGCAGAACTTCAGCATGACCATCGCTGCGCCGCCCAAGCGTGACCTCGCGCGGTTCGAACAAGCCCTCCGCACGCTGCACCAGCACCACCTGGCGCGTACCGCTGTCGATCACGGCGGAAGCCGGCACCGTCAGCGCCATCTCGCCGGTGGCAACCAATTGCATGCTGGCGTAGAGGTCGGGCTTGAGCAGGCCATGCGGATTGCTCATCTCGACCCGCACCTGTGCCGCGCGTGTCTGTGGCGAAACCGTCGGATAGATGTAGGCAATCTCGCCACTGAATGCATGTTCCGGATAGGCATCCACGCTGATTTTCACCGGCTGGCCGGGCTGCACCACTGACAGGTCCTGCTCGAACACGTCGGCGATCAGCCAGACGGTCGAAAGGTCCGCTATGCGGTACAGCATCTCGCCCGGCATGAAGCGCATGCCCTGTTGCGCGGTCTTTTCCAGCACCACGCCATCGGCCGGGGCATAAACCGTCAGCGTACGGGTGACCGTGCCCTCTGTCTGCAAGCGCTGCAACTGGGCAGCGGATATATCCCAATTGCGCAGGCGTTGCAGTGCGGCTTCCGCCAATTGGTCAACTCCGCTCACTGACTCTGCCGTGCCGTTGCGCAGCGAATCGCGGCCGTTGCGGGCAATCAGGTATTCCTCCTGGGCCGAGACCAGTTCAGGACTATAAACTTCCATCAGGGGCTGACCGCGCTTGACCGGCTGGCCGGTGGCATTCACCAGCAGTTTTTCGATATAGCCCTCGAACCGGGTGGTGACGGTGACAATGCGGCGCTCATCCGGCTGCAGGCGACCCACGGCCCGCACCGTCTTCGCCAACACGCGCGAAGCGACCGGCTCGGTCCTTACCCCGAGCTTTTGCACCTTGTCCAGGCTGATCCTGAGTTGCCCGGCGGCTGGCTCGTCATCAGCATAGACCGGCACATAGTCCATGCCCATCGAGTCCTTTTTGGGCACTGGCGATGTATCCGGCAGGCCCATGGGGTTACGATAATGAAGCACGACGCGCGCGTTTGGGGCCGCTGCGGAAACCCCCTGCGCAGGCTGCAACCGTTGCATACCCAGCCAGTATGCGGTGCCACTGGCCACTGCCACGCCCGCACATAAGAGGGCGATCCGGATTTTGGACGATTTCATAATTCTTCTCCTGCCATGCTTTCAATTTCGGCAACATACAGTTGCTGTTCTACCTGGGCGCTCAGACGATCCTGCCTGGCCTGTTTGACGGCGCGTTGGGCGTCGATGAGGGTGGCAAAATCCACCTGTCCGGTTTCGTAACCTGCCAGGGCGGAATGCAGTGTCAATTCAGCTTGCGGCACCAGGGTGTCTGCGATCAGTCGTTCCCGTCGCCCCGCGGCTTCCAGTGCCGCCAGCGATTCCTGCAGGCCGCCCGCGATCTCTATTTCAGCGGCCCGCTGCCGTTCTGCCGCCGCGGCCATCATCGCCTCGGCTTCGCTTTCCTGCGCGCGCCGGCTATCCATACGAATCGGGATGTTGAACTCCACCATGGCTTCCCAACTGTCGATACCGCCACCGTACTGGGTGGGGGCAATCATCAGCGTGACATCGGGATAACGGTTCCTCTCAACCAGGCGGCGGTTGGCTTCGGCCGCAGACACTTGCGCCGACTGCATCGCGAGCAGTGGACTGGTGCGGCGGATCCTGGCTTCCAGCGCTGCGCCGTCAACCTTTGCGGGGGTGATCCGGGGTAGTGACTGCGGCTCGGCAACCGGCGCCGACTGCGGACGCCCCATGGCAACATTCAAACGGGCCATGGCGAGTTGCCGTTCCGTTTCCAGCCCAATGAGTTCGGATCTCAGCATGGTCTTCTCGACCTGCGCGCGGATCACGTCCTGCTGGGGGGCGAGACCGCCGGCGTAGCGCACCTCGGCCACCTCTTCCAGGCCGGTCAGCAGCTGCAGGATCTCCTGGTTCAGCCGGATCAGGCCCGCTGCCTGGTAGTACCGGGCATAGGCGCTCTTGATTTGGGCATGAATCGCGGCGACGACCGCCTGCCGGCTGCTCTTGACCTGCTCCACCTGCGCCGTTGCAAGCTCTTTACGTAAGCCCCGTTTACCCCACCACGGGAAGGTCTGTCCCACGCGATACTGGATCCCGGTATCGTCGCCCTGCATCTGGCTGACACCATCCGGCGCGTCCGCCGCACCGATGTCCATGACGGTCAGGCGCAAGGTGGGATCGGGCAACGCCCCGGCCGGCGCGACACGCGCGCTGGCCGCATCAATCTCGTAGCCCATGGCTGCAAGTTCCGGGTTGTAGGTGTCGGCCCACAGCAGCAATTCCTGCAGATCAGCGCCAATGGCGGCAGGCATGGCCACCGGGTCGGGTGACTCATCTGTCATCTCCGGCGCGATCACCGGTTCCGCAGCAACGCAGACCGAAGCAAGCGCCATTGACGCCGCTGCAATGAATACCGTCACAACGCGACGGCGAACTATGTCATCAAACGCGAGGATCATTTCTTTCTCCAAAAACTGTCGAGCGCCATGCGGCGCTTTTTATGCTTACAGAAGCACTCAACCGGGAGGCGGGACGCCTACCCCGGCGGGGACAGATCAGGAGAGGGTTGGAGGGTGGTAAGGTGGTCTGGCGTGACTGGGCGTAATTTCGCCGGAACCGCTATCCACTGCTGACGTTTGCAGGCATAGCACCGCCAACTGGGGTAACGGGGAATTGATCGAAGTACCAGCGGTGCAGGAGCCACAATGCTCATAACCGGCACAATCACCGGACGAGTCCGCGTCTTCCGGATCACAGCAATTGGAGCCGGTTCCGTCCGGGTGGTCCATCTGACTCATGTGCAGGGCGGTATGGTCCACTTGACTCTCGTGCATGGCAGAATGGTCCATCTGCTTACCCTGGCCCATATTGCAGGCAAATGCCTGCAGCGGCAGGCAGGCAACCGCCAGGGCCAGCAGGAGGGTCAGAATTTTTCTGGTCGGGTGACGCATTCCTGAACTCGCCAATCTCCGCAATATTGCTGTATTCAAAAAAGGTGGCTTACTAAAGTTTTCTTTACTGGGGGCGGAGCATAATGGATTGGAACAGGTTCTGCCATAGGCAGACCCTTTTTTTGCCACTCACTCACGGTCTGCAACCCGGATGCTCCCGATCAGGGGGCATCGTCCGGCAGCGCGTTCCAGTTGATCAGGGCATTCCACACCAGGCGAAAATCACCGCGATTCATGTCGCGATGGATGCCGTTGAAGTTGTAGGCAATGACATGTCCGGCGCCGACGGGAATGTCTAGTATGGCCGGCTGGCCCTCGAGCCCGGCTTCGCCACGCATCCCGCCACTGATGACCATGTCGCCCTGTCCGCCCCAAACCAGGACGACGTGGCGATCATCCCTGGGACCCGTCACGCAGGAGGTGCAATACGACATCGTGATCCAGCGGCGCGGCGTTGCATAAACAGGCAACTGGGTGCGAAACACGTTCGTCTCGGCGCCATACCCATAGGCGATGGGGTGGCCGGTGTTCCTGAATGTGGCGCGCAGCTCCGCGCCGGGGGTAAACACCGTGCTTTCAGCCTGCCGTTCCACGTTGCGCACCAGGCCTCCTTCCAGGGCCAGGCTGGTGAGATCGGAAG
>JBFZEL010000205.1:0-2900 GCA_041306925.1 Lysobacterales bacterium | reverse complement strand
GCTCCCGGCGTACAGTCCAGAGTTCAATGCCATCGAACCGGTGTGGCACTACGTGCGAATGCAGGCGACTCCAGAACTCCTGACATAGAACGGCAGAAAACGAGGGTTTTCTGGCCTTTCGAGGGGATTTCTTCGATGCGGGGTGGGGACCCAAAACTGTCCGCTTTTTTGTGCGCTGGCCTATCCTCTGGGATATGGCCACGCTTCAAAATCAGGAACTTTTTCCGGACCTCCATAATTCCGACGGTCTGTGGGTCGTCAATGATCGATGTCTTGTAAGGAACCAAGACGGGCATCGCGTCGTCATCGTTTCCGGGATCATTTTGGCGCAGTATGCCATCACCGATCGAATGGCCGAAGCGCACGCCATGATCAGCCTGGTGGAACAAGGATGGGCCGATCAGAACGATGTGGCCCGGGCTTTCGGTTACGCGACTCGAACCGTTCGGCGGCAGCAACAACGTTTTGACGAGGGTGGCTTGGCAGCCTTGGGGCGCGAGCGCGGCTACCCGCGTGGCCGCGCGCGGTTGGCAGCCTGCCGTGTCAAGAAAGTCCAACAGTTGCGAGCGGGTGGCAAGTCCTACCGCCAGATTGCTCGGGTCATGGGTGTCAGTGCCAAAGCTGTCCGCAAACTGTTGCGCCGTTCAGGATGGAAAGACCCGGCACCGACACAGCCCGAACTGGCCCTGGAATTGCCCGAGACTGGGGACCCAAAACTGTCCGCTTTTTGCTCGCGGGCCAAGGAAACGCCCCCGGCCTCTCATGACCTCGATCCCAGTGATCGCGGTGTTGACCGCCTGCTGGCGCGCTTGGGTTTGCTGGAAGATGCGGCTCCACTGTTTGGCTCCGCCGCTGCCGTCCCGCGCGCGGGGGTTCTGCTGGCCATACCCGCCCTGGTCCTCAGCGGTGTGTTCGAGTGTGCGCAAAAAATCTTCGGCAGTCTCGGCGCGGCTTTCTATGGGCTGCGCACCAGCTTGCTCACGCTCTTGCTCATGGCGCTCTGGCGCATCAAACGACCCGAGGGTCTCAAGGAATACTCGCCCCAAGATTTAGGTCGAGTGCTGGGATTGGACCGCGCGCCCGAAGTCAAAACGCTACGGCGCAAACTGGCTGGCTTGGCAACCACGGGACGCGCCGCACAATTTGGCCAAGCCCTGGCCCGCCAGCGCGTGGCTTTACGGGGAGAAGCCCTGGGGTTCCTCTACACCGACGGTCATGTGCGGGTCTATCACGGGCACCACGCTCTGCCCAAGGCCCACGTGGCCCGCATGCGCATCTCACTGCCCGCCACTTCGGACTACTGGGTCAATGACAGCGCCGGGGACCCGCTGTTCGTGGTGACGGCCGAGGCGAACGCCGGCCTGGTCAAAATGCTGCCCCGCATCCTGGCTCAAGCCAGGGCGCTGGTGGGCAAGCGGCGCCTGACGGTAGTTTTTGATCGCGGCGGTTACAGCCCCAAACTCTTCCTCCAGATAGTGGACGACTTCGATCTCTTGACCTATCGCAAGGGGCGCTATCCCCACATCCCACGAAAGCGCTTCCAACCCTGCCGTACTCGACGCGCGGGGCGAACTATCACCTATGTCCTGGCCGACCAGGAAGTGCGCTTGCTCAAAGGCAAGCTGCGCTTGCGCCAGGTCACCCGTCTCATGGACAACGGCCATCAAACCCCCATCCTCACCTCGCGGCGGGATTTGCCTGCGGCGCAGGTGGCCTATCGCATGTTTGATCGCTGGCGGCAGGAGAACTTCTTCAAATACCTGCGCGAGGAATACGCTCTGGATGCGTTGGTCGAATACGCCACCGTGCCCGACGATCCCACCCGCGAGGTGCCTAATCCGGCTTGGGCTTCCCTGGACTGCCAACTCCGCCAAGCCTGGGCCCACCTGGACCGGTTCCAGGCCGAATACGGACTGGAGGCATTCGCCAATCTCGAGCCGCAGCGCCGGACCATGCGCGGTTTCAAAACCGCCCACGGAAAACTGGGTCGCAAAATCTGTAGCGCTTGGCAGCGCATCGAACAACTGGAAAAGCGGCGAGCCGCCATTCCGCGACGAGTGCCGATTCAGAATGTGCTGGACCAACCGGTGGTCAAATTGGCCCCGGAACGCAAACACCTGACCAACCTGATCAAAATGCTGGCCTACCAAGCCGAAAGTGATCTGCTCCGGTTGGTGGCACCTCACTACCGGCGGGCGGGACAGGAAGGACGAACTCTGCTTCAATCCGCTCTGGCCAGCGCGGCGGATCTTCAGGTCACTGAAAGCGAACTTCGCGTCACCTTGGCACCGCAAAGTTCGCCACACCGCACGCGCGCCATTGCCGCGCTCTGCCAACAACTTAACCAAACCGAAACGCTCTTTCCGGGATCCAAACTGCGTTTGCGCTATGGGATCCGGGAAACAGCTTCAGGCAAAAAGCGGACATTTTTGTGAGGGCTATGTCAGGAGTTCTGGAGTCCCACTCGCAGTAGCCGCTAGATTCACCTGACAGCAAAGGATCGACTAGAACCGGATACTGTGCGCCGCGGTCATCAACCACAATTGCAAAAGTACCTTCATCCAGCCAGACCATCGATGCGGCTAATGGCTGTTGCTTGGCATCGAAGACCCTAAGATCGCTATAGCGCACAATTGTCTTCGGCTCACCTTCAGTTGACTCAAAGTACACGCAAGTCTCCGAAGCGTCAAGCCCCATCGCCAACAGTTCGCATTCCACTCCGACGTTCAAGCGCAGGAGGCCTCCGCCGTCCGGTCGCTGCCGAATGAGGAAATTCTGGCGTAATCCCGTCCGATCGTTGGTATAGTCAATGGCCAGATCGTCACTTTCGGCGCGCGCGGTGTGGGCGGCTGTTTTCCACGAAACGGCTCCAGGGCGCCGGCCTGTCTCTTTCTCTCTTC
>JBFZEL010000204.1:0-8426 GCA_041306925.1 Lysobacterales bacterium | reverse complement strand
GCCGTTGATTTGTAAGGCAGTCGAAAATGACACTTTTCGGCTGCCGCGCTCTGATAATGCCAGGATGGCATTAATCAGAGCTTCCTTAAATCACGTGCCTGCTGTGTAGTCCGCGATCCAGGCTTCGACGTGGGCGCGCAATTGCACCAGCGGTATCGTGCCATTCTCCAGGATGCGGTCGTGGAATGCGCGGATATCGAAATCCTCGCCCATCGCGATTTCAGCCTGTTTGCGCAGCGCCATGATTTCCAGGCCACCCGAGTCGTAGGCGGTCAGTTGACCGGGGAGAATGGCGATGCGGTCGACCATTTCGTCACCCATGGATTCTGGAAAACGGCCGGATTCCATCATGAAATCGATGGCCTGCTGACGTGTCCAGCCAAACAGGTGAATACCGGGGTCGGCAACCATGCCGCGCGCCGGCCAGGCGAGGCGTTGAATGGGACCGGTGGTCGTGGTGTACAGACCCATCTCCTCGGCCAGGGCTTCGGAATAACGGGCCCAGCCTTCACCGGGACCGGAAAACCAGACAATCTGCGTAACCGGATGCAGACCTTCCACTGACTGTGCGACCGCTACCTGCAGGTGATGGCCGGGCCAGGCCTCGTGAAAGGCGGTTGACTCGGCATTGCCGCGTGACTGGTCTTCGGGTTTGTGCAGCGGTATGCGGTACTCGGCGGGCCGCTCCGCGTTGCCGGGCCGGTAGTGGGCGGACATGCCCGTGCCTTCCTCGTGTTCCTCGAACGGCACCACCTCGACGGCCTGCGCGGGCATTTTACTGACCCAGTTTGGCATTTCCGCTGCCGCCCGCTGCACCATGTCGCGGGAGAATTGCAACAGCTCCTCCTTGTTTGAGAACCTGTCCGCCGGATCGTTTTTGGCCCTGTCCAGGATCGCGGTGAAATCGTCCAGGCCGTACGCAGTCCGCCCGAGTTCGATGACCTTTGCCTGGTTGGCGGCGACGGTCGCCAGGCCGAGTTCATAGACCTCCTTGCCGCTGCGCGCCAGCGTGGTATAGCCCTGCAGCGACGCCTCGTAACAGGCCAGTCCATCGGGGTTTGCCGTGACCGTGAGTTCCGCGCGGGCGCTTTGCATGTAGGGGCCGGCGAGGTAGTCACGGTAGCGTTGCAGGGCCGGGTATATCTGCCCGGCAACAATTTCGTGTGTCGCCGCTACAAATGTTGCGTCGGCATCGCGTACGGCGGGGGAGTAAAATGGCGATTGTTCGACTGCCAGCGCGAGCAGACCGTCGACCTGGTCGATGACCCGCTGCACGACGCTTTGCGGAGCCGAATAACCGAGTTCCAGACCGGTCTTGAGCTTGTTTATTTCCTGGTCGATGTAAGCTGCCATCTTCGACCAGCGCGCGATGGACTGTGCCCTGAGTTCCTCGTCGCCGACCGGTTGGAGTTGCGCGATCTGTACGTATCCGGAATGCCAGCCGCCCATCTGGTTGACGTTCCACAGGTCGGTGCGGCAGATGCGCTGGGCTTTTGCAGCGCGCAGCGCCTGCAGCAGGTAAGCGTGCGTGATCCATTCGCTGCGGCCCGTCAACTGGCTGGTGTCGATGGTTTCCAGTTCCGCCAGCATTTCGTCTTCGATGGCTTCCTGGGCCTGCCTGCCTGCGGGGCTGTTGTCCTGCATGCCGTCATGGCGGGGCAGTTCGACACCGGCAAAGTAGGCGACTTCCGGGGTGAGTTCCAGTGCTGTTGCGTAGTAACGGTCGGCAATCCGCGTGACCGTCGCTGCGGCTGCGGCCCTGGTATCAACCACGGCCGGTTGTGCGTCCGTTTCTGCCGGTGCCGGTACCGGTTGATCGCAGGCGCCAAGCGCCAGCAGGCAGAGACTCAGTAGCGTGGTGTTCAGGAATCGCGGTTGCTGTTGCATAGGTCGTCCATCGAATCTAATCAAGGTGGTCCAAAAGGGACTAAAGGATAACAGCCCCCGTACAGAAAGTGTGATCCTGAACGCCCGGCGCGGCCGGTTTACTTCAAATCGTTGCGCGACCTTCCGCTGCGCGGTCTTTTTCATGTAGGATACTCACAAAAATTACGGTCTGCCGGCCATATCTTCCGTATTCCTGTTCGTCAATTCGTGATTTTCTGTTGCCGAACCCCGCTGACGGTGAATATTGAAACGCCAGAATCAGCAGACCTCCTTGCCATGACCCGGGAAAAACAGCCATGCACCGAAACCGCCTGATAACTCCTTTCATCCTGCCCGCGCTGATCGTCTTTTATGCCTGCAGCGCAACCGCAGCACCGGCACTGGACAGCAACGAGGCGGCCATCGTCAGCTTTAGTGAGGCACACCGCGAAGCAGCGATAGACCTGCTGGAAAAACTGGTCAATATCAACAGCGGCAGTTTGAATCAACAGGGTGTCAGGGACGTCGGGGCAGTGTTGCGGGCGGAACTGGACGGACTCGGTTTCGAGACGCGCTGGGTCGATATGCCAGAGGAAATGCAACGCGGCGGTCACCTGTTCGGCGAACACACCGGCGAGGGTGGCAAGCGTATTTTGCTGATCGGGCACCTCGATACCGTGTTTGAACCAGACGACGCTTTCCAGACCTTCACGCGCGAAGGCTCGAAGGCCACCGGGCCCGGGGTCGAGGACATGAAATCGGGTAACGTCGTCATCATCTATGCACTCAAGGCCCTGCAGGCCGCGGGTGTCCTCGACGGCATGCAGATCGTGGTCGCCTTTACCGGTGACGAGGAAGACACCGGCAATCCCCTGAGCATTTCCAGAAAGGACCTGATCGAGGCCGGCAAGTGGGCCGATATCGCGTTCGAGTTCGAAGCGGGTATCGAGTCCGATGGCAAGGAATGGGCGACGACCGCGCGCCGCAGTTCGAGTGACTGGTGTCTCGAGGTAACCGGCAAGCAGGCCCATTCGTCCGGTATTTTCAACGCTGAGACCGGCGCCGGGGCGATTTTCGAGGCGGCGAGGATCGTCAACGCTTTCTATACCGGGGTGCGCGGCGAGCAATACCTGACCTTCAGTGCCGGCACCATCATGGGCGGCACGGACGTCGATGGCGATTGTCAATCAACGACAGGCCAGGTGTTTGGCAAGACCAATATCGTACCCAACCGTGTCGTGGTGCGTGGTGACATGCGGACGATTTCGCAGGATCAAACGGACCGGGCGCGTGCCGCGATGCGAGACGTGGTTGCGCGCAACCTGCCACTGACCAGTGCAACCATAACTTTCACCGACAGCTACCCCCCGATGGCGCCAACCGAGGGTAACCAGGCGCTCGCCGCCATGCTTTCGCAGATCAACCAGGACCTGGGACGTGAACCCATGCCGGTACTCGACCCGTCCAGGCGCGGCGCGGCTGACAGCTCCTTCGTGGCGCCTTATACCGATGCCCTGGCGGGCATGGGCGCCTACGGCGATGGCGGGCACACGCCGAACGAGTCGCTGGACCTGGATTCGCTGCCGATCGCCATCCAGCGGGCCGCTATCATGATCTACCGGCTCAGCCGGCAGGAACGGTAAGACCGGAAGTACTGTTTTCCCGCTGAAATTCGGTTCCACACTGCTCAATTTAATGCCTTTTTCCGGGATGATTCATGTGGCCTGCTTCCGGGGGATGACTTGTCATCTGTGTGGGCGTCAAGGCCATGCGGTAGCCTTTTTCAGGACTCGCCACAAGCACGTCCATGTGGGCTCGGTCGCGACATCCATGTCGCTCACGGTCCCGAAAAAGGCTACCGCATACCCTCGACGCTGTGCATAAATCACAGGTCAATGGTTTCTGACAGGTTTGCACAGCCTGTGCCAGACGCTGGGGTGGGTAGTTGGTTTCGGGACCGTACGAGGCAGGACGCCGAGTATCGAGGCTCCAGGGATGGCTTGCGCCGAGTCCCGAAAGCAACTACCCACCCCGGCGGCCCCACCGTACAGATGAATGAAAATGTGACCGGTAACTGGGGGACTATTACTTCAATAGCGACCCCAACACACCACGCAGTAACTTGCGCCCGGCAGTGCTGCCGACGGCGCTGCCGAGGCTGCGCGCCATGCTCTTGAAAAAAGCCTCCGTGGTCGTCTGCCGGTTGCTGCTGCCCGTTTTCGGCCTGGCGGCCCGGTTATCCCGCGGTTCGGTCCGCTGGCGTTTTTTCTGTTCGGCCTGCTCCAGTTTCTCCCGTTCGGCCTGTTGCTGCTGCCGCTGGCCGGCGGCGACGCGCTCCTGCAGCACCTCGTGCGCCGAGCGCGGGTCGTAGGCGGTGGCGTAGCGTTTCATGTTGGGATCGGCGTCGATGATGGCCTTGCGCTCCTCGCCGCTGGCGGTGCCAATGCGCGAGCAGGGTGGACGCACCAGCACCCTTTGCACCGGTGCGGGAATGCCGTTGTCCTGCAGCGTGGAGACCAGCGCTTCGCCCACGCCCATCTCGGTGATGACCGTGGCCGTGTCCAGTTCGGGATTTTCGCGGAACGACTGTGCCGCGACCCTGACGACCTTTTGTTCGCTGGGGGTATAGGCCCGCAGGGCGTGTTGTATGCGGTTGCCCAACTGGCCCAGGACACTGTCCGGGATATCCCCCGGGCTCTGGGTAATGAAGTAGATACCCACGCCCTTCGAGCGGATCAGCCTGACGACCTGTTCGATCTTGTCCAGCAACGACCTCGGTGCGTCCTTGAACAGCAGGTGGGCCTCGTCGAAGAAGAACACCAGCACCGGTTGTTCCGGGTCGCCGAGTTCGGGCAGGTTTTCGAACAGTTCGGATAACAGCCACAGCAGGAAGGTCGCATAGACCCGCTGGCTGCGGACCAGCACGTCGGCGGCGAGGATGTTGATGACGCCGCGGCCGTCATGGCTGGTCTGCATGAAATCCTGCAGTTGCAGGGCCGGTTCACCGAAGAACCGGTCGCCGCCTTCGCGTTCGAGCATCAGCAGGCGGCGCAGAATGGTATTGATCGACGCCGTGGAAACGCCGAATCCGACCCCCAGGTCCCTGCCGTTTTCGCCGAGGTATTCCAGCGTGGTGCGCAGGTCGGCGAGATCGACCAGCAGCATACCCTCCTGATCGGCGAACTCGAATACCAGCGTGAGGATGCTTTCCTGGGTTTCATTCAGATCCAGCAGACGCGAGATCAGTTGCGGTCCCATCTCCGATATGGTCGAACGCACCGGCGTGCCCTGTTGGCCGAAGACGTCCCAGAAGGCCACCGGGTAGCCGCGCTGGGTATAGTTTTCGATACCGATCTTGTGTAGCCGTTCGTCGATTTTCGGATGCGGTTTGCCGGGCTGGCTGATGCCGGAGATATCGCCCTTCACATCGGCCAGGAACACCGGTATACCCAGCTCGGAAAAGCCTTCGGCCAGGCATTGCAGCGTCACTGTCTTGCCGGTTCCGGTCGCCCCGGCCACCAGGCCGTGGCGGTTGGCGTAGCGTGGGTCGAGAAAAATTTGCCCGGCAGCGCTGCCGCCGATAAGGATGCCTTCGCCCATGTTCGCTTTACCCTGATGAATGTCTGGTTGAGGTCAACTTTAGCAAAAGTGAATTGCTGCGGCATAGCTTAACAGCACTTCCGGTGGCATTATGTCGGCTCATTGAAATAGCGGGGCCAACAGATGCGCTGGAAGAGCGGCAGAAAGAGCAGCAACGTGGAGGACCGGCGGGGTCAGCGCACCGGCTATGGCGGCGCGGGTTCGGGCCTGTTGAATTTCATTCCCATGCTGGTGCGTACAAAAACCGGCCGTAGCATTTTGTTGATTGGCCTGGTGGTGTTTTTTGGCAGCCGTATGCTGGGTATCGATCTCCTGCCGCTGATACTCGGCGGCAGCGAAGCGACGACCCGCAGCGCGCCACGTGAACTGAGTCCCGCTGAAATGGAGATGGGCGACTTTGTCGCAGTGGTGCTGGCGGACACCGAAGAGACCTGGAAGACGATTTTTCAGCAAGCCGGGGGCGTCTATCGTGAACCCAAACTGGTGCTGTTCACCGCGAGGGTCAACTCCGCATGCGGTATGGCCTCGGCCGCGGTCGGGCCTTTTTATTGTCCCGCTGACCAGAAGCTGTACCTCGACCTGTCCTTCTTCCAGGACCTTAAGGACCGGCACGATGCGCCCGGGGATTTTGCCCAGGCCTATGTCATCGCCCACGAGGTCGGTCATCATGTGCAGACCCTGATGGGCGTCAGTGACCAGGTCCGCCAGGCCGGACGGGGCAGGGGACAGGCCGAGGTCAATGCCCTGTCGGTCAAACAGGAATTGCAGGCGGACTGTTTTGCCGGTGTCTGGGGTCACGCCGCCAATACCGGGCGGCAGATACTCGATCCGGGCGACCTAGAGGAAGCGCTGCGGGCGGCGTCCGCGATCGGCGATGACCGTCTGCAGCAGGAAGCAGGTCGCGGCGTGGTACCCGACAGTTTCACCCACGGTTCCTCGGCACAGCGCGTGACGTGGTTCAGGCGCGGTTTCGAGTCGGGCGATATCGCCAGTTGTGATACGTTTGCCGTCATGCGCGACTGACTGGTGCACGGGCGCCCATGCCGCCAAATTGACGCAGGTCAAACAGGCAGGACTTTCAGCGACGGAAAATGCAGGCAATGCGACATATCAATGACAACCGGTGGGTGAAATAATGCAGCGTGGTTTTTTTCGATTGCGGGCCACCCAAGATTCCGACGGGTATAGGTGATGCACGAGGGTCGGCTCAACCTGTTGCGCAGAATCATGCTCGCTGGCGGCCTGATCTGCTTTTGCATGCTGGCGCAGGCGCAGGCCGACACCGGCTTGCGGGTACTCATCATCAACAGTTACGACGAGAGCACGGTGCCCTATCTTTATCCAAAAGAGGTCTTCATGACCGAGTTGCAGAAGCACTACACCTCGCCCGTTGCTTTCCGTCAGTTTGACCTGGGTCAGCGGGCCGGCGCTGAAGGGGATCAGGCAGCATTGAAGATGCGGCTATTGGAATTGGAATACGCCATTAAACCACCTGACCTGGTGATTGCGATGGGTCCCCCGGCAGCGGCTTTCTGGCTGGATTTCCGGGGTCCGTTTTTTGCAAAAGCCCCGTTTATTGCGGCAGCGGCTGATATTACCCTTGACGGTATGAATTTTCAGCCGGGTGATGCAGTGGTGGCTACCCGGTTCTCCTTCAGGGAAACTGTCGAGGATTTCCTGCACATACAGCCGGATACCTCGCAAATCCTGATGGTATTTGGCGCCTCTGCGTTTGAGGAAAGACTGGCGTCGCTGGCGAAACAGCAACTCGAAGGGCTTTCTTCACGCATCAGCTTCGAGTATACCAATCGCATGAAGCTGGGCGCAGTACAGGACAGGCTTGCGCGTCTTTTACCCGGCTCTGCGGTGTTCTTTGGCGTGTTTGACAGTGATCAGGACGGGGTTGCGTTGCACAACTATTCAGGACTGACCCTGGTCCGCGCCAGCAGCACTGCCCCGGTAATCGGTGTCTTTGAAGATCAGCTTGGCCGGGGTATTTTGGGCGGCAGGTTGATCCAGGTCGGGAAAATGGGCAGGGAGATGGCAGCAATAGCGCGGGAAATTCTAGTCAAAAGGCCGCCTGACGTGGCCTGGAAACTGATTGACCTGAGTGCGCCAACTTACGACTGGCGGGAATTACAGGCATGGGGAATCGACCTTGAGCGTCTGCCGCGTGGCAGTATCATCCGTTTCAAGCCGCCAACCCTTTGGGATAAGTACTCCGGCTGGATCGTCCTGACCGTTCTTGTTATAGGCTTACAGGTTGTGCTGATCGTCGCCCTGGTGCTGCAGCACAGGCATAGGCGGCAGGCTGAACTGCAGGGTATCCAGTTGGGCCGGCGTTTGCTTTCAGCGCAGGAGGACGAACGCCGCTTGCTTGCCCGGGAATTGCATGATGACCTGTCGCAGCGTTTGGCGCGTCTGGCCATCGACACCGCTTATGTTGCAGCCAATCCGGGCAGCACCAAGGCCACCGAGGTGCTGCAAAGCCTGCAACCCGAACTGGTGAGTATCAGCAAGGATGTCCATGAAATGTCCTACCGTTTGCATCCTTCCCTCCTCAGTGACCTCGGGCTGGTCGCAGCGCTGCAAACCGAATGCGAAAGGGTACAGCGCTATACCGATGCTGAGATCGTCGTGCAGGTGGGCGATGTCCGGGAAAAAATTCCTGCCGACAAGGCCCTGTGTGTATACCGTATCGCGCAGGAGGCGGTAAACAATGCAATCAGGCACGCAGACGCCGCCACCATCGAGGTAACTTTTGAGCAGGAAGGCCAATCGCTGGTGTTGAGCGTGCGCGATGACGGCAAGGGATTTGATCCGGCGGGAGAAGACACCCGTGCGGGTCTCGGCCTCCTGAGTATGCGCGAACGGGCGCAGTTGGAGGGCGGCAGCTGGGCCATCCAGAGTCAACCTGGCAGGGGTACGACCGTGACAGCTATTTTGCCTTTGCAGGGAGT
>JBFZEL010000203.1:0-4991 GCA_041306925.1 Lysobacterales bacterium | reverse complement strand
CGCCGCTCTGACCGGCTCAGCGTCTGCACCGGCGAACGTGTGGAAATGGTGCTGGCTGGTATCGTACTGCGCGGCGCGGTGGCATTGCAGGCACAGATCGTTGCCTTCCCTGACCAGCTTGATGGTGTGTACATCGTGGCAGTCGCTGCAGCGTACATCGTGACGGTACATCTTGCTCTGGATAAAAGAGCCGTAATCGAACACCTCATCCTCGATCTGGCCATCGGCGAAGTAGAGGTTTTCGGTCAGCAGGCTGGGCAGGTAATTGTCCAGCAGGTCCGCCTTTGCATGGGTTTCGTCACCCATGGCGCCGCGCCGGGAATGGCACGGCGCACACAGTTCGACCAGTTCCCGCGCCGTGATATCCGAGGTCTGCTGGGTCAGCTCAAAATTTATAACCGCGGGTCTTGCCATGTCTGACATGTTGGCCCAGTCGACGTGCCGCGAGCCCGCGCCGTGACAGGCTTCGCAACCGACGTCGATATCCGACCAGGTGGTGCTGTAGGTATCCGTTGCGGGATCGTAGTTTTTTTTCAGGTTGGTCGAGTGACACTGGGCGCACATGCCGTTCCAGTTTTGCGCCGCGTTGGTCCAGTACAGCCAGTCATCCGGGTCGATCGGGCCCTGTGGAGGGACCCGGAACCATTCACCCTTGCGCGAATCCCAGGCGATCGGCAGTGCCTGCAGACGCCCGCCCGGGAAAGGCACAAGGTACTGTTGCAGCGGGAACCAGCCAAAGGTGTGGGTGATTTCATATTCGCCCATTGCCCCGCCGGGACCGTTGGTATAAACATAAAATTTACCGTCCTTGCGGTAAAACCGGGAACTGATGCCGTGGATCGTAAACAGCGTATCGTTGAAATCACCGAGCACGCTCGTTTCGCTGGCCACATCCATGGCCAGGTCATGGTGTGAACCCAGCCACTTGTCATACTCGGGCTTGTGGCAGTCACGGCAGGCGACACTGCCGACAAAGCTCGCCTCGGGTTGTGAAACAACGGTCAGGCTGGTGTTTATTACCCGGGTGAAGTAATAGGCTGGAAGGGCAACAACGATGACCGCCAGTGCGATCAAACCGGCCAACTCCCATCTCGGTGTATTGTCTGCCGGCCGATTCATGTGGCTTTCGGGTAGGTGACCTGGTCACTGGCAAACGCCGAGCGTTTAGTTGGCTTTCCGGTGTTCACCGTCAGCACGTTCTGGTGGATTTCCACTTGGTAGAGATCCAGTGCCCTCGGCGCCGGCGGGCTGGTTACCTCACCGCGAATGTCAAACTCGGAAGCGTGGCAGGGGCAGATGAATTTGTTCTCGGCGGCCACCCAGGGCACGGTGCAGCTCAAATGGGTGCATCTGCGCGACATCGCCAGGAAGCCACCGTCCTCCAGGCGTGCAAGGTAGAACTTTCCGGCAACGAATGCGCTGACCGTGCCGGGTTCAAATTTTTCGACCGGTCCGGCGGTTATGATGTTATCGCCGTTGGCCGCCGGTTTTTCCTGGCTTGATGATCTGAAAAAGCCGAATACGCCAGCGGCTATTTCGGCAAACGCCAGCCCGCCGAGCACCAGCCACAGCCTGTTGAGAAAAGACCGGCGGGAATGTGTGGTTTTTTCCATTTTTTATACCGCCCACCCCAGTTGCATCCCCGCCCCGCGAAACCATACACCGATCACGGTCAAAACCACGAACGAGGTGACCAGCAGGGTGAACATGGCTTGTATCGCCTCGTTATTGTTGGCCTGGAACGTCTTTTTTACCAGCCAGTAGAAACCGGCGCAGACGGCCAGCAGAACCGCAAAAGGCAGCAGGCCGTTGCTGACGAGTCCGGCGGGCCCGGCCCGCCAGACAGCGGTCGCATAGGCATCGAACCAGACCGCGGCAGGCGTCGCGACGCTGGCCAGGATGGCGGCCGCCAGGGCCATTTTCCGGCCCCTTGCGGAACAGAACCAGACACCCGCCGTATTGGCCTCGTAATTGAAGTAAGGGATCAGCAGCAATCCAAGAACCAGCAGTCCGGGGATGACCAGCACGGCAAACAGGGGATGGAAATGTATCAGCAGTTCCTGCACGCCCATGAAGTACCAGGGGGCCTTGGTCGGATTTGGACTCAGCCCCGGATTGGCCTGCGCATCCAGGGGTGCGTTGAAAAACATCGAAATGAGCAGGACGGCTGCCAGCACGAGCAGCGCGACGGCGGCTTCGCGGATGATCAGGTGCGGCATGGAATCCACCATTTCGCCTGCCGTCATTGGTTCATTTTCAGATCTTCGCGGTATGACCAGGCCGTTGGCCTTGCGTATCCGCCAGAAATGCCATGGTACGAAAAACAACAGCAGCGCCGGCAGGATTGCGGTGTGGATTGCGTAGAAATTCACCAGGGTCCTCGGGCCCGGTTCGGACCCGCCGAGTATCCATTCCCTGAGTCCGGTGCCCACTGCCGGCAAGTAATCCAGCATCGAGGTGCTGATGGTAATTGCCCAATAGGCACGCTGGTCCCAGGGCAACAGGTAGCCGGTGAAATTGGACAAAAGCACGGCGGCGAAAAGCACCAGGCCTATGCTCCAGTTGAGCTGGCGTGGCCCGGTAAACGCACCGGTATAGAAAACCCGCAGGCAATGCAGGAAAACAACCAGTAAAAGCCCGTTTGCGCTCCAGTGGTGAAGATTGCGCAGTAACTGCCCGAACCGCACCTGGTTGACCAGGTGGATGATTGAAGCATATGCCCTTGCGGGTGAAGGTTCATAGCTGAACTTGAGCATCAGGCCGCTGGCGAAAAGCAGAATTACAAGCACTAAAGCCATGCCCCCCTGTCCCCAGCTCAGCGAAAAATCCAGCGTGCGCTCCGGCACGGATGCAGGTCTGAAATGCAGCAGGAAACTGCGGAAGACGTTCCGCTGGCTTTGCTGATCATTTCGCTCCTCCGGCTTGCCGGTCAGGATTGACAAGCGGATACGTTGCAGGATACTCAAGCTGACATTTTCCACGGTCTTGTTGCGTGCAATTATCCATGATTTCTCTGTGGGCAACAGCACTATCCAGCGAATGCAGGGTGCTGTTTGACCCGCTTGAAGGTAGAATCGCGTTTGTGGGGACCAACCCGGAAATTTTGCGTGCCGGAGGCGCTCAGGATTTGCGGGTCAGGATGTATGATGGCTGGTCGCGGCTGTCACCGGCAGTTATCTCGAGAGCCGGTGAACGTGCAGACTTGTGTGGAAAAAGGACTATCAAGGGTGAATCTGGAACAACGCGTGGTGGTAACCGGCATGGGCGCAATTTCACCCGTCGGCCTGGACTGCCGTGAAACATTTGCAGGCCTCGTAGAGGGCAGATCGGGTATCGCCAGGATCACCGCGTTTGATCCTTCGGCACTCAGCTGCCAGATTGCCGGCGAGGTCAAGGGTTTTGACCCCACCCGGTACATGGACCGGAAAATGGCGCGACGGATCGGGCGCTACGCACAGTTCTCGATCGCCGCAACGCGCGAGGCGCTGGCGCAGTCCGGCCTGGACCTGGCAAAGGAAGACCCGGCCAGGATTGCCTGTATCGTTTCATCAGCCATCGCCGATTTCCCCATGGTCGAGGATGAAATGCACAAGATCTTCGCCCAGGGCAAACGCAGTATCAGCCCGTTTACCGTACCGCGCGTCAGCACCAGTATGGCGGCGGGCAATATCGCACTCGAATTTGGTCTGACCGGTGTTTCCTACAGCCTGTCTTCCGCCTGCGCGACCGGCAGTCACTCGATCGCAAACGCGATGATGCTGCTCAAGCTCGGCATGGCCGACGTGGTGCTGGCCGGCGGCGCCGAATCTGCCATCTGTGACACCTTCGTGAGCTCCTACATCGCGATGCGGGCGCTGTCGAGCCGCAACGATGAACCGCAGCGCGCCAGCCGTCCGTTCGACCTTGACCGGGATGGCTTCGTGATCGCCGAAGGTTGCGGCGTGCTGGTGCTGGAAACCCTGGAAAGGGCGCAGCAGCGTGGCGCCCCGATCCTCGCGGAACTGGTTGGAACCGGGCTGACCTGCGATGCGTTTCACATTACCTCGGCGCACCCGGACGGCAAGGGTGCTGCGCAGGCCATGACGACCGCGCTGCAATCTGCAAGGCTGAATATCGAGGAAGTTGATTACATCAATGCCCACGGCACCTCTACCGAGGTGAACGACAGCATTGAAACCAAGGCGATCAAAACAGTTTTTGGAGACCACGCCCGACAGGTCCCGGTGAGTTCCACCAAGTCCATGACCGGTCATGCGATCGGCGCCGCCGGTGCGCTGGAAGCGGTTGCCTGTATCATGGCGCTCAATGCCAACGTGATTCCACCGACCATCAACCTCGACAACCCGGACCCGGCCTGCGACCTGGATTACGTGCCCCACCATGCGCGTGAAAAATCGCTGAAGGTGGTGATGTCAAACTCTTTTGCTTTCGGTGGTCAAAACAGCGTATTGATATTCAGGAAATTGGACCAATGATGCTGGTGGCCTAAGCAGTTTTCCCAAGGGAATCCGTAAATGCCCGGCGGGCACGAAAAAAACATTGAAATCAGGGAAGTCACCGGGGGAAAAGCGCTGCGGGCGTTTATCCGGGTTCCATGGAGCATTTACCAGGATGATCCCAACTGGGTACCACCCTTGCTGATGGAGCGGAAGGCAGCGTTTTCAAGCAAACATCCCTTTTTCAAACACGCAAAATGGATGGCCTGGATTGCCTGCCGGGATGGCGAACCCATCGGTCGGATTTCAGCGCAGATCGATGAGCTGCATCAACAACGTTACAAAAACAAGACCGGGTATTTTGGCCTGATTGAGGCACCGGATGACGCTGCGGTGTTCTCGGCCTTGTTTGCAACCGCCGAGCACTGGTTACGGCAAAACGGTATGCAACAGGTCATTGGCCCGTTTAACCTCGGTATCAACCAGGAGATTGGGATTCTGACCGATGGCTTCGACACGCCGCCCTGTGTCATGACCAGCCATTCACCGCGCTAC
>JBFZEL010000202.1:0-6060 GCA_041306925.1 Lysobacterales bacterium | reverse complement strand
GCAGCATGACGACGGCGAACAATGCCAGTTGCACCAGGCCGGAGATCCAGGTCGCCAGCCAGGCGCCGATATAGGTGCCGGCCATGCCCGGGATACCAAACAGGACCACGGTGCGCCAGTCGACCAGTTTTTTTCTCAGATAGGGAAAACTCCCTACCAGCGCGATTGAACCGACGATGGCCAGGGATCCGGCGATGGCCAGTTTTTCGTCCTGGCCAATCAGATAGACCAGCACCGGCACCGTCAGGATCGAGCCACCGGAGCCCAGCAGGCCCAGACTGACACCGATTGCCATCGCACCCAGCCACGCAAACACTGACAGACCCACTGTACTTTCTTCCGTTGCCTACAAAACGTTCACGGGAATCTTTAAAAAGACCGTGCCGCTCTCATCTGCCGGCGGCATCTGACCGGCGCGGATATTCACCTGGATCGACGGCAAAATCAGCTTTGGCATGGCCAGCTGAGCGTCCCGCTGACTGCGAAACTCGACAAAATCCTGCTCGGTCACACCATCGTGGATATGAATATTGAGCCTGCGCTGCTGCCCGACCGTGGTCTCCCATTGGTAGTCATCACGGCCGGGAGCCTTGTAGTCGTGGCAAAGGAACAACCTGGTTGCGGCTGGCAAGTCTAAAATCCGCCTGACGGACCGGTACAGGACCGCAGCGTCGCCACCGGGGAAATCGGTGCGCGCAGTGCCATAATCCGGCATGAACAGCGTATCGCCGACAAATGCCGCGTCACCTGCGACAAAGGTGCTACAGGACGGCGTGTGGCCGGGTGTATGCATGACCCTGATGGCCAGTGAACCCAGTTCCAGCACATCGCCGTCGTCAAGCAACCGATCGAACTGGCTGCCATCGGCCACGAATTCTTCGCCGAGCTTGAAAATATCCTTGAAAGTGGCCTGGACCTGGGTGATCAACCGCCCGATAGCCGTTTTGCCACCGGTCCTGGATTTCAGATAGGCCGCCGCGGACAGGTGGTCGGCGTGCGCATGGGTTTCCAGGATCCAGGCGACTTCAAGCCCCTGGCCATGGATGAAATCAAGGACGAGGTCAGCGGAGCCGGTTGCAGTCCGTCCCGAGGCCTGGTCAAAATCCAGCACCGGGTCAATAATCGCACAGGCTGGCCCGGCGGGGTCCATCAGCACATAAGTCACCGTGTTGGTGTCCTTGTCAAAGAAAGCTTTAACGCCTGGCTGCATGCACTGGTCTCCGTACAAGTTATCATCTGCCGTTGCTGCCCGGCTTCATATGATAACCGGTCGCGTGGTATTCGAGGGGGATCGATACAAGGAAAATCCGGCCCCTACCGGGTGTCGTGAGTGTTGGCAAGACTCCTGATTGACTTTATATTATAAATTGCTAATATGTTCAACCTTTCCTCAACTGAAACTGGCCATAGAGATTTTTGAATATGCAAGACTCCCCCGTCCTTTCCTGGAAAATTGCCGGCCTGTTGCTCGGATTGATCGTAATCCTGGCAACCGCACTGGTCACGCCATTTGGCGTATCGTCCCAATACGTGCTCACCGATGCGATTGTTTTACACAGCGCCGCGCCCGCGCTGGCGGAATCCAACCAGTACCTGGCCACGTACGGTGAAAGGGAAGACTGGAGTGTCGGTTACGGCTGGATGCTGGTATTCGGCATGTTTCTTGGCAGTGGTATTTCAGCGCTCGTCACGCACCGTTTTCGTCAACGCAAAGACCCCGCCTTACCGGATATGTGGAAGCAACAATTCGGTGAACACAAGGCCAAGCGACTGGCACAGGCGTTTATCGGTGGCGTGTTATTGCTCTTCGGGGCACGCCTGGCGGGAGGTTGCACCAGCGGTCACATGATCAGCGGGATCTCGCAACTGACGGTGGGTTCTTTTGTTTTCGGTGTCTCCATTTTTGCTTCGGGCATCATTGTCGCCCGCATGCTTTATAACAAGAAGGTGTCATCATGAAGTTGTTACTCGGATTGGCCATTGGTATGGCGATCGGCGCGGTGATGCAAATGGGCGGTGCTTCCAGTTACCAGAAAATCCTTGGCGCCCTGCTGTTGAAGGACATGACCATCATCAAATTGATCCTGATGACCATCGCCGTCACCACGGTCGGTATCTATGCACTCGACCTGTTTCACCTGGCCCACATGGATATCAAGCCAACCTACGTGGTAGGCATCGTGATTGCCGGCTTGATCTTTGGTGTTGGTTTTGCGATTTCCGGCTATTGCCCGGGAACCTGTGTGCTGGCTTCTGCGGAAGGCAAGACAGACGCCATGGTTACCGTGCTGGGCGGTCTCGCCGGTGCGGCCCTGTACGCCCTGGTCTACCCGCTCATGGCGCCCCTGATCGGCCTCACCAATTACGGTGAAATAACACTGGCCAGTGTTTTCAATGTCACCAATGGCATCTGGATCGCCATTCCGTTCAGCGCCATCCTGCTGCTGCTGGTATTCAGGGTACTGAAAGACCGTTACGAATAACAGACTGCCAGGGGGGCTGCGGCCCCCCCCCGGTTAACCCGAATTAACCCGAATTAACCCGAATTAATCCGAACATTTCACCGGCCAGGTGCCGATAGTTCCGGAAAGTTCAGGGTCTGATCAGTATATAACCGTTATCCACCCGGTCGATGATATGCGCCACGCCGGCCTGCACCATGAGGGCGGCGGGATTGATCTTGGGGCGTTCACCGTCGGTTCTTTCCAGCGTATCCAGCGTGTTCTCGCAGACATAAAAACGCACACCGTTTTCAACCAGGCTGGCGATGCGGACCGCGTGTTCGCTACCGGCGTACATGAGCCGCACGCCCTTGCCAAAGGTGACGATTTCGATATCGATCAGGTCCGGTCCGCCGTAATGCTTGATCAGGTTATTGGCGGTATCGAGCACCACGGCCTCATTGGCCTGGTCACTCAGCTGCAGGATCACATGTTTTTCCGCGAAGGGTTTGAACTCCTCGCCGCTGACCTCGTTGGCAGCCACGACCTGGTTCAAAGCCAGGGCCAGCGCGGCCAGCATGCCGAACAGAGTGGATTGCATGTGCATAGGTTCAGCTTAACTGGCCGGTGTAATCGGCGATACCCTTGTTGCCGGCAACATTGATCAGACGCGGTGTTTCCACCTCGTCGACCCGGATGGTTTTACGGTCGCGCAGGTACTGCGCCACGACCTCCCAGATGGGCGGCCCGGCAGACTGCGATCCGACCGTCGCCCAACCGGCTACCTTGTAAGTCTTGTCAGCAGCAAGGCGACTGCCGTCCGGCAGGCTCAAGTCACCGATACGCTCACCCATCGCCCTGGCGGGATCGCAACTGTAGCTGAGACCGCCAACACGCACCATGTCGCCACCCTGCTGGTAATACGGGTCTGTATGGAACAGGTTGTCGGCGACACTTTCAAGGATCGTTTTAAGCTCTGAACCCTGCATATCCCTGACATAGGTTTCCGGATAGGTCATGGCCGTCTGGTCCATCAGGCGTTCCATCGTGATGGTCTGGCCCGGCAGGATCGAGGTGCCCCAGCGGAAACCGGGTGACAGGGCGATCTCTGCGCCACCGACCGCGCGCATGGCGTCGCAGATGACCTGGTCGAAGGTGCCATTGAAGTTGCCGCGGCGGAACAGCAACGACTCGGCGACCGCCAGTGGTTCATTCAGCTTTTCGGCGTAAGGCTGCCGCACGCCGTTGATATAAGCCAGCATAGCGGCATCGGCCGTGAGCAGGTTCGAGAACACCGGCAGCAGACGGTAGCGGAAATCATTGACCTTGCCGGCGCCGATATCGAGGTCAAGCACGGCCAGGAATTTGCCGTTGGAACCGGCGTTGGTCACCAGTGTCTTGCCGGCGGAATTACTCACCAGCACCGGTTTCGGCACCGCGTCGTGCGTGTGACCGCCGAGGATGACATCCACACCGGTGACGATGCCGGCCATCTTGATGTCGACGTCCATGCCATTATGCGATAGCACGATGACCGCATCGGGGCGGTGTTCGGCGCGGATTTGATCGACCAGTTCCTGCAGCTCGGAATCGCGGATACCAAACGACCAGTCGGGGATAAAGCGGGCGGGGTTTGCGATCGGCGTGTAGGGGAAGGCCTGGCCGATGACAGCAAGCTTGCGTCCGGCCATTTCCCTGATCGTGAAAGGCTTGAATGCGTGCCCGGAATCTTCATCGTAGGCAGGTGCGCCGTCGAACAGCGCTTCTTCCGACACCCGCACATTCTGCGCGATGAACTCGCCCTTGAATGCCTTGATGTTTTCGAGTATTTCCTCCTGCTGGTAGGTGAACTCCCAGTGGCCGGTCATGATGTCCACGCCGAGCAGGTTGCAGGCTTCGACCATGTCCTTGCCGCGTGTCCACAAGGCCGTCGCCGAGCCCTGCCAGGTGTCGCCACCGTCCAGCAGCAGCGACTGGCCAGCGGCGACTTCCGCACGCTGCCGGTCGACCAGGGTTTTCAAGTGGGCAAAACCACCGACCTTGCCGTACTTTTCGGCGGCTGCGGTAAAATCGAGATGGGTGAAGGCATGCGCCTTGTCTGTTCCGGCATTGATCCCGGCGTGGTCGAGCAGATGTTTGCCGACCAGGTGCGGTGGACTGCCTGCCGCCGGACCGATACCCAGGTTGACATTCGGTTCACGGAAATAAACCGGTTCGAGTTGCGCGTGGCAATCGGTAAAGTGCAGCAAGCGGGCATTACCGAACGGCGGCAGGCTGTAGACATCCCCATATATATCCTGTTGCGAACGGGCGCTCCTGGATAAAGGCAACAAACCCGCGGCGCTTGCCGCACCCATAATCGTGAGAAATTCACGTCTGTCCATCATGGCTTGAATCTCCGCTTACTTGGGGACATTGTTTTGCCAGGTCTGCTTTTCTCTTGCGGCGGTTGCCAGGGCCAGTTGGGCGTGCAGCCCGGCTTCATTTGCCAGTTCGATGGCGAGATCATAGTCGCCCGATGCGGCGGCCTTGGCGGCGCCCTTCATCAATTGATCGGAGGTGGTCCACAACTGCACCTTGCTTTCCGCATCGCGCAACGTTGCCTGCGCCTTAGCCAGGGCAGCATCGAACGCCGCGGCGTCCGCCGCCATGGCCGGTGATTGCAATAGCAGAGTTGCCACCAGGGCAAAAACCATGACCGGTAATTGACGTTTCATGCGCATTTTCCTTCAGCGGCGTGAAGCCGGTCCGTTCATTTCCATATCGTTGCTCATGTACGACAGGAAATATTCGAGTTCCCGGTAGGCCTTGCTCTGCGGTTCGTAGGGTTTGGCGCGGACCTGTTCGTTGCATTCCTGAAAGCGCTTGTGCAGCGTACCGGTTTCACCCCACTTGGAACGATAGACGGGCCAGTGCGTCGCCTGTCCGAGCATGCCGCTCAGGGTGTCGGCGCGCAGCAGGTTGCCGGCCGATTGCATGTGGCAGTTTTCGCAGGCGAATTCCAGCTGACCACGGCGGGTGTAGTAATATTCCTTGCCTGACTCATAGGCCGCCACTGCGCGCGGATCGTCCGGAATCACAACATTCATCCTGTTGCCGCGCGAGGTAAAGGCCATGTAGGCGGAAATCTCCGCCAGTTCACCGGTCAGCCACGGCAGGGGCGCTTCGCCATTGTCTTCGCGACACTGGTTAATGGCGTATTCCAGGGTAATGACCTCTCCGGAATCCGTATCGAAACGGGGGAAATTCTGGCGTATGCCGATACCGCCATTTTCGAAACAATCGGCATAACCCTTGCCATTGGCAAAGGGCTTATTAAACGCTTCTTCACCTGCTTCCACCGCAATTTCGTAAGGTGGAAACTCCTCCATTTCCAGCCACTGTTCACGCGCACCCTCATCGAAGGCATACAGGCCATTGATCATTTCGTTCAGGTCGAGGTCCGGAAAACGCTTGGCGAAAAACTCCCTGAGCGCCAGCCTGTCCTGTTCAGGCGTTGCCTGGACGTTTGTCACCGCCACCAACAAAAAACATGCTATCAGGAACTTTTTCACAAATTTCTCTCCGTGAGCCCGGACACCCGATTGCGTCTGGCTGATCAGCTAACCGGCACAGCTAG
>JBFZEL010000201.1:0-4644 GCA_041306925.1 Lysobacterales bacterium | reverse complement strand
CCATCAGCGGATTGAAATTGCGCGCGCTGCCGGCGTAAAGCAGGTTGCCGAAAGGGTCCGAGGCATGCGCGTGAATCAACGCCACATCCGCCTTGAGGGCCTTTTCGAGCAGGTAGGTTTGGCCTTCGAATTCGATCATTGGCTTGCCCCGGGCCAGCAGCGTAGCCATCGCAATGTCGGTCAGGAAACCCGGCAGACCCGCACCTGCCGCGCGGATTCTTTCGGCAAGTATGCCCTGCGCGCAAAATTCCACTTCGATACGGCCTTCATTCAGCAGCTGGATGGCATGCGGATTGAGACCGAGGTGCGAGACGATCAACTTCGCCACCTGGCCGTTTTGCAACAGGTGATCAACACCCATGCCCGGCTCATTGGCGTCATTCTTGATCACGGTCAGGTGTTTTTTGTTCTGCCGCACCAGTTCATCGATCAGCATGAACGGCGTGCCGGGCACGCCGAAACCACCGACCATGATGACCGCGCCATCGGCAACCCGGGCGATGGCCTCTTCGATCTGCGTGGTTTTATCGATCATGGTTGCCCGTTTGCAGCGGTTCTGCCTGATAGCCTTGCCAGGAATGGACGTTCTGTTATTATTCTCTATTCTGATAGATAACAAATCAACCATAGATTTTATTTATTTAAGCATATGCCCAGTCAATCCCCCAGGAATCAGAAAAACAGCCCGCCGTTTGAACTCGCTTGGAACCTGGACTGGAACCTGCTGCGCACCTTCATGGTGATCGTGCAGGAAAAAAATATCACCGCCGCCGCCAACCGTCTCAAGCTCAAGCAGCCCACGGTCAGCAACGCCCTGAAACGGCTCGAACAGTGTTTGGGTTCGGACCTGATCCGGCGCGGGCCACGCGCTTTCGAGGTCACCAGCCAGGGGCAGTCGCTGTACCAGCAATGCGTCTCGGTGTTCGGCACGGTGAACCGCCTGTCCGCGGCGCTGGAGGAAGCCGGTGAGAAAATTTCCGGGACCGTGCAACTGTCGATGGCCAGCCACGTCACGAGCCCGCTGCTCGATGAAACACTCTATGACTTTCACCGCCTGCACCCGCTGGCCTGCATCTCCATCGATATCGGCAGCAGCAGGGAGGTCGTCCGTTCGATTCTCGAAAAAAAGTCGGCCATCGGCATCTGCCTGGTCCAGGAGCAGGTCGCCGAACTCGAATACCAACATATGTATACCGAACATTTCGGCTTCTTCTGCGGGCCGCGTCACCGGCTTTTCGGAAAAAAGGGGCTGCGTCTGGAGGACTTGCGCGGCGAGCGGTGCGTATCCTTCCGCACCGATCAACTGAACGACGTGCTGCAACCGGTCGCACTGCTGCGCGCACAGGCCGATTTCGACAAGAACATTGCCGGCGTGTCGAGCCACCTCGAAGAAATCCGTCGCATGGTGATCGCCGGGTTGGGTATCGGCGCCCTGCCGGTCCACGCGGTCGAGCGGGAAGTCAAGGACCGCCTGCTCTTCCGTCTGCCGCCCTACGACAGCCTGCCGCCGATCAATATCTGGCTGGTGCGGCATCCCGGCGCCAGTCTGAACCACGCGGAACGTGAATTTTTCCGGATGCTGAGTGACAGGATTGCCGCGACCCCCAGCGCGGAGCGGATCTACGGTAACGGCAACGCGCCCGCTTGACACACGAGCCTTTGAACGCCGCCAAAACCAAACTGACCATGGAGACACCCAATTGACAAAAGTAGTGAACTGGAACCCGACGGACCCCTCCCGGTTGTTCTACCAGACCCGTCAGCGCCGCCCCATGCTCGACCGCGCGGAGGGCGTCTACCTGTGGGACCGCAATGGCAAACGTTATCTCGACGGTTCCAGCGGCGCCATGGTGTCCAACATCGGCCACAGCAACCCGCGGGTGCTGGAGGCCATGCGCAAACAGATGCAGCGCTCGACCTTCGGCTACCGGCTGCATTTCGAGAACGAACCGGCCGAGCACCTGGCGGCGCAGATCGCCGCATTGTGCCCCGAGGGCCACGACCGGGTGTTCTTCGTCTCGGGTGGTTCGGAGGCGACCGAAAGCTGTATCAAGCTGGCCAGGCAATACGCCTGGTGCAGCGGCCAGCAGTCGCGCTGGCAGGTCATTTCGCGTGACCCGTCCTACCATGGCTCGACCCTCGGTGCGCTGGCCGTCACCGGCTACCGGCCGCTGACCGACCCGTTTTTGCCGATGCTGCGGCAGATGCCGAAGATACCGGCGCCGCGCTGCTACCTCGACCGGGATACCCTGACTGACGACGAACGCGGTATCCGCTACGCCGACATGTTGCGCGACAAGATCATCGAACTCGGCCCTGCAACCGTGCTGGCCTTTATCATGGAACCGGTCGGCGGCGCCTCGACCGGCGCATTGGTCGCGCCGGACAGCTATTACCCGCGCATCCGCGAGATCTGCGACGAGTTCGGCATCCTGCTGATCTATGACGAGGTCATGAGCGGCGCCGGCCGCACCGGCTGCTACCTGGCCGCCGAACACTGGCAGATCAAACCCGACATCATCGCGCTGGCCAAGGGCCTGGCGGCAGGTTACGCCCCGCTGGGCGCCATGCTGGCGGACAACCGCATCATCGACGCCGTGCTCAACGCCGGTGGCTTTCAGCATGGTTACACATACGCCGGCAACCCGCTGGCCTGCGCCGCCGGCCTGGCGGTGACGCAGGAAATTCTCGAGCGCGACCTGATGGGCAATGCGTCTTCGGTCGGCGCCCTGCTGAGGTCGCGGCTGGAAGCGCTGATGGAGGATTATGCCTTTATCGGCGACGTGCGTGGCAAGGGTCTGCTGCTGGCGTTTGAACTGGTCGCCAACCGCGACACCATGCAACCGCTGCCGGCGGCCTTCAATGCCCATACGCGCCTCGTCGAACTCGCCTACGAGCGCGGTCTGATCATCTATTCCCGGCGCAGCCGTGGCGGCGTCGAGGGTGATCACTTCCTGGTGTGTCCGCCGATGATCGCCACAGCCGCACATGTCGGGGAGATCGAGTCGACCTTAAGGGCTAGCCTGGACGTCCTGCGTAAAGAACTGGCACTTGCGGGAATAAGCGTATGAAGCTCATACACCGGTTGCTGACGGTACTGCTATTGTCGTTCCTGCCGGGACTGGCCCCGGCCCATCTCGACCTGTCGGCGGCCCGGGTGGATAAACTGGACAACGGTCTGACGGTCATCGTACTGGAAGACCACAGCTTCCCGGTGGTCAGCGTGCAGATGCTTTACAAGTCCGGGGCGAAGGACGAAATCCCCGGGACGACCGGCCTGGCGCATTTCCTCGAGCACATGGCGTTCAGGTCTACCGAAAACTTCCCGGATACCGGGGTGGTGTCGAACATCTACACGGCCGGCGGGGAGTGGCACGGTTATACCTGGCTGGACCAGACGACCTATTTCGCCACCGTCCCCAAAGCGGAACTGGGCTTGCTGCTGCGTATCGAGGCGGACCGCATGGCGCGGCTTGAAATCCCCGCCGCCGACCTCGATTCGGAACGCGGCGCGGTGCTGAGCGAGATGCACAGCTACGAGAACGACCCGGCAACCGTGCTGCAGGACAACGTGCTGTACCTGTCTTTCCTGGCGCATCCCTACCGCAACAACACGATCGGCTGGGAAAGCGACATCGCCAATATCAGCCACGCGGACCTGGTCAATTTTTACCAGCGCCATTACCAGCCTGCCAACGCGGTGCTGGCCATCGCCGGCGACGTAAGCACGGACGAGGTCATGCAACTGGTCCGGCAGCATTTTGCCGGTCTCGAAGGCCGCGCCGTGAACCCCGCTGCCTATACCGTGGAACCGCTCCAGAAGGGTGAGCGGCGCGTGCGCCTGCAAGGCGAGCTGGATAAAAAGTACTTTAAGATCGCCTACCGCGCACCGGCGGTGGGCAACCCGGACTACGCCGCCTTCCTGTTGACCCAGGAACTGTTGGCGGCCGGCTCGGGCGTCAGCTTCCTGCAGAACGACTGGGGCACGCCCGCGCGCCCGGACTCGGTGCTTGGCGGCATCTGCGACGACCTGGCCACCTGGTTCCCGCCCTCCGCACAGGATTACGTCTTCACGATCAGCGGCACCCTGCCCGCCGATGGCGACGAGAGCGCCACCGAAGCTGCGATAGAAGCCGGCATCGGCCGTCTGCGCCGGCAGTTCGGCGAGGCCGGCGCCGAAGCCGCGCTGGCACAGGCGCGCGCACGGGTCCTGCGCGAGCTGACCTTCGACCTGCAGACCACCGAGGACGCCGCGCACCAGTTGGCGTTTTTCGAAGGTCTCGATGCGCTCGGTGTATTGATAGATCTGCCGCGTCTTGTCAACGAGGTCGGTGTCGAGGATATCAGGCGGGTGCTGGACCGCTACCTCGGCAGCGAGCAAAGGACGATCGGGTGGTATGTGCCCGCAACCGGACAGGAGCAGGCGTCCACGCCGCCCGCCGTGGTGCAGAAAGTTCCATGGCAAGGCGCGCGTGAACCCGCCGGGACAACGCAGGAAGCCGCCCCTCCAGCAGGTCTTTATGCATTGGGCAACGGCACGCCGGTCATCATCCAGCGCTCGCCGCTGTCGCCAACCGCGGTGCTCAGGGTGATCGTGTCATCCGCGGATTTCTCCCTGCCCGCAGGCGTGCACGAAACTCAGCC
>JBFZEL010000200.1:0-4920 GCA_041306925.1 Lysobacterales bacterium | reverse complement strand
ACTCCGGGCGCGCCGGAGAAGACTGGCTGGAACACCTGGAGGTCATTGGTACAGATGCGGATAAGCCGTTTCTTGATGTGGCACCGTGGTTGATTGCCATATTTGCCCAGCGCCGCGGTCTCGATGAGCAGGGAAATTTGCGCAAGAATTATTACGTGCCCGAGTCCGTTGGGATTGCTACCGGATTTCTGATCAATGCGCTGCACAATGCGGGTTTGACGACGCTGACGCACACACCCAACCCAATGAAGTTTCTCAATGAGATTTTCGACCGGCCGGATAACGAAAGAGCATTCATTCTTTTGGTTACAGGCTTCCCGTCAGACGATGCAACTGTGCCTGCCGCTGCAAAAATCAAGAAACCCCTGGACCAGATAGCGACCTTTATCGAATGACCTACGTTGTTACTGAAGACTGCATCATGTGCAAATACATGGAGTGCGTGGAGGTATGCCCGGTGGACTGCTTTTACGAAGGCAAAAACATGCTGGTCATCCACCCGGACGAGTGCATTGATTGCGGTGTTTGCGAAGCTGAATGCCCGATTGAAGCCGTGTTGCCGGACACGGAAGAGTCAGCCCAGGCCTGGCTGGGGCTTAACCTGGAATACAGCCAGAAATGGCCGCGGGTCACGCAACGTAGAAAGCCTGCCGAAGACCCTGCCGAATTCGATGATTTACCTGATAAGTTCGAGACACACTTCTCACCCGAACCTGGCTTGGGAGATTAACCCGGGCAACGGCACTTTCACGTTAACGGAAGTAGACGGACGAAGATTGCCAGCACGAAGCTTTTCCCAAATTAACAGGTTCCAAAATGCTGAATAAATTAAAAAAACTTGAACAGGCGTCTGCAGGGCTCGACCCATCCGCAAGCCAGCGCGGAGAAATGACTGCGCAAGCGGTAGCCTATGCTGAATCATTTTTGAACAGACTACCCGAAATGAATGCTTTTGAGCCTGACGAGAGCCGTAGCAAACTCCTGGAACAGCCATTTGACGAACAGGCTGGAAATTTATCCGGTTTGCTGGAAATGCTCGACACAGCAGTTACCGGTGTAGGCATTAACGCTGCTTCCGGTGGCCAGATGGGATACATACCCGGTGGTGGGATGTATCCATCTGCTTTGGGTGATTTCCTGGCCGATGTAAGCAATCGCTATTCCGGTGTTTCATTTGCGTCTCCCGGCGCTGCAAATATGGAGCGGTTGTTGGTGCAGTGGATGACGGAACTGGTTGGATACCCCGCAAATTCTGGTGGGGACCTGACCTCGGGTGGCAGTATCGCTAACCTGACGGCCATCGTGACGGCGCGGGAAACGATGCGTATCCGTGCCCGGGACATAGAAAACAGCTGTGTTTACATTACTGCAGATGCCCATCACTGCATAGACAAAGCGCTGCGTGCTGCAGGCCTGGCCGAGTGTAAAAAGCGGTTGGTACCCATGGACCCTTTCTTCAGGATGGACGTGACTGCGCTGGAACAAATGATCGAGGAAGATCAAGCTGCCGGTTTGCGGCCGTGGTTGATCACAGCTTCGGCGGGTACCACTGATACCGGGGCCGTTGATCCAGTTGATGCCATAGCGGACCTGGCGGAACAACATGGGTTATGGCTGCATGTCGATGCCGCCTATGGTGGTTTTTTTCTGTTGTGCGATGAGGGCAGGCAAGTATTGCGGGGCCTGGATAGATCACACTCCATTGTTTTGGATCCACACAAGGGTATGTTTCTTCCGTACGGATCGGGAGCGGTTCTGGTCAGGGACGTACAGTGGCTGGCGCGATCACAGGCTTACCAGGCAGATTATATGCAGGATGCCAGGATCACCGGGGGACACTATTCACCAGCAGATTTGTCCCTGGAACTGACCCGGCCATTCAGGGGCTTACGCTTCTGGTTGCCTTTAAAGCTATTCGGGGTGGCACCTTTTCGCGCGGCCCTGTCTGAGAAAATCTGGCTGGCACGATACTTTTATGAACAACTGGAAAATGCACCGGGATGGGAGATGGGTCCCTACCCGGAGTTATCGGTGGTCACTTTCCGCTATATTCCGGCACAGGGTGATGCCAATACATTCAATGAGCGCCTGATTGAAGCCGTGCGTGCGGATGGCAAAGTGTTTATAAGCTCGACCAGAATAGATGATAAATTCGTATTACGGCTGGCGGTTTTGCATTTTAGAACGCACCTGGACAGAGTTGATTATGTGCTGGAGCTTCTGCTACGCCTGGTGCTTGAGATGGAACAGGTGCAGATTAGTTAGTACCCGAAAATATCACAAATCAGGGCGAGAACATGTCATTGGGTCTTCACCTGCACTTTCGATCCACTCAAATAGATATTGGGCATAACTTCGGTCGACATACAGATCGAAATGAGAATCCCCACTGGCAACGATCAATACCGGTACCTGTGCGAAACGTGTACGGACACAGCGGCCAGTAGGGAATGAATCCGGGTGCATATCAATGCCACACCCCATTGCCAGCACCGTCCGGGCGGTTGGACCCGTTAAGGATAGACAGTTCAGTGCACAAGTTATGTCAGTCGCTGAATACAACTGACCTGACAATGCCTCATCAATATTAATGAGTATATCGGCGACGGAGGTATTCTTGCTGGTCAACAGCCATTGATCCGGTCCCAACCAATGGGCATTCGGATCTCCGCTCGAGGATTGCAGGGCCTGTTGAGGAAGTTGCATGGTCTCTGAAGCGGTGTGTGCGGCATCCGGGCGAACACGTAACCGGACAATCGCCCGGCCGTCGATTTGCTTGAGCTTGAAACCAGCATGTTCAGCCATTCATTTTCTCCCCGGTAGTATCGTAGAAGACCGGGTTTACAACTCGTGCTTTGAATGTTCGCCCTTCATCAAAAATTGTTACGGTTTCACCTTTGCGTTCAAAACCACGTTCCAGCAAACCAAGACCGATAGTCTGCCGCAGCGTCGGGCTGAAACAGGCCGACGTGACCATGCCCTCGCTGCGGCGGGTTTTTGCTTCAGAAGTGATAAAATGAGCACCTGCCCGCAAGTTTTCATTTTTATCCAACGGTTCAATCCCAACAAACTGTCGGCGGTCTTTTCTCTGGTCTTCAGCACGACAAAGAGAGCGTTTGCCAACAAAGTCAGCTTGCTTCTTGCTAACAATTCCATCAAACCCGGCGTCCAGAGCGTTGCTTGTACCATCCGTGTCGGTTCCTGCATGCATATAGCCTTTTTCTGTCCGCAGAACGAGCAAGGCTTCGATTCCTATGGGCTCGATATTATCGCCACCGATTTCAAAAAAATGTTCAATGAGGGTTTGTGAATGTAGCGCCGGGATACTGATCTCGAAACTCATTTCGCCGGTGAAACTGACTCGCTGAATGCGTGCTTCGATACCAAGGATTGTGCCTGTCGTCAGTGCCATATGTGGCAGGGCTCCAACTGAGAAATCAATATCTGAGTCAACGCTTTGCAGTAATTCCCGTGAACCCGGACCCGCCAGCGTAATCACTGCCCATTGGGAGGTCACTGGAGAGATGATCAACTCGAGATGAGGCCATTCACATTGGTGCCATTCCTCGAGCCAGGCCGAGATCCGGTCCGCACCGGCAGCTGTGGTACTGACCAGGTATAAATTATCCTCCAGTCTCGCGAAGACGCCGTCATCGATAATGATGCCGTTCTCGTTAAGCATGATTCCGTAACGAATACGGCCCCGCTTTAGGGTCAGTACATTGTTGACGTATATACGATTAAGAAATTCACCCGCATCGGGACCCTTTACTTCAATCTTGCCCAGCGGCGATCCATCAAAAAACCCAACACTTCGGCGTAGTGCCAAAACCTCCTCACGAATGGCGGTTTCCCGGTTCCGGCCATTTGTCGCGTAGTACTCGGGGCGTTTCCAGGCACCGTAGTTTTCAAATATTGCCCCGTGGTTTGCATGCCAGTCGTGGGCAGGTAGTAAACGTGCCGGGCTATACAAATTTCCGTGGCGTTGACCGGCGATTGCACCCATGGATACTGGCATGAATTGAGGTCTGAATGTCGTGGTGCCAACCTTCCCGATAGGGCTGTTGGTAAGATCAGCCAAAATCGTGATCGCATTCAGATTACTGGTTTTACCCTGGTCGACTGACATGCCGGTCGTGGTGTAGCGTTTCATGTGTTCGACAGAGACGAAATTCTCGCGCGCGGCCAATTCAATGTCAGCGACCGTAACATCATGCAACCAATCTACCCACTGACGGCTGCTGTCACCTGCCGGGGTAATACGCATGGCTTCAAGCTTGTAGCTATCCGTTGCCGGGGTTGAAACAGCAACTGGCACACATTCATAGCCGGCCCTGGTGGCGGCGCGAGCACCAAGCTGTGCCCCTTCGGCAACTGCATCAGAGAGCATGAACTTCCCATTCGCCCCGCCGGCAACCATTACCCGCTGTTGGCAATTTCCTGGCAGGAAGCAGGCGAGTGTTGGATCATAGACGAGCTTTCCACCCGCCTGGGAGTACAGGTGTGCGGTGGGATTAAATCCACCGGACATTGCGATACCTTGGCATTTGATCTCAGTGGTCGCGTTTTCGACGGATTTATTGTCAGGTGCGAGGGCAGCCATCCGAACCTTGACAAGACCTTTGCCACCCATTGTGTCGGTGATTACCCAACCCGACAGTATCGTAATACCGCGCTGCATAGCCTGATGGGCCAGGTTATCAGCTACTTTCCGGCGTACGTCGACTATTGCAGGTATTTTTACGCCTTTGTCGTGCAGGGTGAATGCTACGGTATAGGCAGAATCATTATTCGTAGCCACGACCATCGAGTCACGCGGCCTCACCGCATAGCGATTGACATACTCCATTGCCGCACCGGCAAGCATGATGCCGGGACGGTCGTTATTCATGAAGACCAGTGGTTGCTCGATAGCACCGG
>JBFZEL010000199.1:0-5717 GCA_041306925.1 Lysobacterales bacterium | reverse complement strand
CGAGCGGCCCGTGTTGAGCACTACGGTGTCGAGCAGGGAGTCAAGGTCGCGGTAGTCGATGGTCAGCTTGGACGCGGCATCGAATCGCTGGAAAGGATCCGGCACGGTGCTATCCAGGCTGTTTGCAAACGTGTTGACTGAGAATAATCCGCAGACCAGGTATAAAAAAAAGAAACAATATTTTTTCATGATTGCCACATGACTCCAGTTCAGTTGACATCTATCTGACCTTGCGGCGAGTTTAATTTTTTTCGTAACCGTGAACACGTGCAGGAAGGCACACGCGCAAGCCAAGGACAGGTCTGGCGGTCGTACCTTATACTTCACCAGGATGCAGAATGCCGCGCGAAGCGCCAACACCACACCCGCAAAAGGGGTCAATTTTGAGAAAACTGTTACGAAGACTTGCCGGAAAGGCTCAGGAAAGCCGGCTTTATGAGCGGCCGCGGACGATCAGCTCGCTTGATCAATGCAATTTTTATCACAGCACCGATATCCCCGGTGTCGGCCTTATTGAAGGGCAGTGGGACCTGCGTGCAGGTTTTGATGATTACCTCGGCGGCTACGACTTTACCGGGAAAAGGGTGCTTGAAATCGGTCCCGCCACCGGTTTCCTGACATTCCAGATCGAAAAAACAGCGCGCGGCGTGGTGGCGGTTGAGTTGCCGATGGATCGCAATTTCTGGAACGCGGTTCCGTACGAGAGCCTCGGTCTTGCCCGGGGCCGGGAGCAGGGCTGGACCGGGGTCGAACAGCAATTCCACGAACACATCGGCCGCATACGTAACGGCTTCTGGTTCTGCCATGCAAGGTTTGGCTCGAAAGCCCGGGTCTATCACGGTTCAGCGGAAAACCTGCCGGCCTCGCTGGGTGAGTTCGACGTGGTCCTGTTGGCTTCGATCCTGCTGCATGCACGCTCGCCGGTTGCAATCCTCGAGAGTTGCGCGCGCCTGGTGACGGGCAGCGTGATCATCACCGAAATCCACGACCCCGCGCTTGGCGAAGGTCCGGTATGTGCACTGGTGCCGACCGCGGGAAACAAGGCTTGGGATACCTGGTGGCGCTTCACGCCACGCTTTTTCACACAATTTCTGGAAGTACTCGGCTTTACCGAGCACAAGGTCACGTTTCACCAGCAACTGGCGGATAAGACGCCGTTGAACATGTTCACGGTCATTTCATCGCGACCGGTCAATTGACACCGATTTATCATGCTGCGCCGCGGCGTCGGGGGTCGAACAGTTTTCCCTCCGGTTTCCTGACCTGTTGGAAAATCGCCCCTCTTTGTTTTTGAATACGCTGGAACAACTCTTCGCGGCGTACCTGCATGTCACACGGTTCTGCACTGTTAACCTGGTTTGATAGCGCGTCTGACACATGAACCGTTACATAATCCCCCAGGACGAGCGGTGTTTCTGTTACTTCCGGTCGAGTGATCATCATAATAAGTATCTTTCTCTTGCTGGCGACATGAGTGAGTCCGATCCCTGGTCGCTGACGCATCAATGCGGATTGCTGTAACCGGCGCGTTTCAGCCAGACAATCTCGATTTATACAAGAATCAAGCCAGTCAATCCGTTGCCGTTTTAAAAGTTCAATTAAACCATTGTGTTTGGGTTTTTCATCAAATTTGACAATAGCCGAAGCACTTCGCCAACATGCAAATAAACCGGAAAAACTGACGAAAATTGTCAGTTGGCAATACCGCTTGAAGCGAACGCCCTGAAAAGACAATCATCAGGACTGATGCAAGCTGATGCGATTGAAGCTGCGAACACTGGACATTGTATACGCGGTCTGACCCGCCTATTTCTGCTCCTTGATGCGGCTTATCATCGCCAGTGGCTCACCCTCACTCACGGGTGGCGTGCCGACGACGTAGTTCACGATGCCGGCGAAGGGCGCGCGCACGTCCGTGATCCTGTAGCCAAAGGCATCGTCGAGCTGACCCAGTAAACCGTTTTCGGCGACCGCGTAGCCATCACGCACCGAGGCCTGGAATATGCCGGTAGCGGGACTCCTGATAACCTCGTAACCGCTCAGCCAGACCACGTCTTCATTGACTTCGGCAGCGCCCTTGAGCATGCCGAGATGACGCATCAGGTTGGTGATGCCGTGCTCCGCCAGACCGACCCAGTGCTGGTCGTTGGAACCGAGCTGGCCGGTTTCGGTGGTGATTGCCGGAATTCCGCGAACCAGGGCGGTCTGGTCGGTGTACAGCGACGCCTCTATTGGCAAGAGCGGGGCCTCGTCGATGACGATGTGGTCGAGCCCGAAGGCGAGCGCCATACCGCGGCTTGCGGCATCGAGTTCCGGCTTGCCGGTGACCGGCATGTAGACATAGGGCCGCAGGACCTCGTTGCCGTCGCCGGCGTGCAGATCGACAAGGTAATCCGCCTGTTCGATCACGTGCAGGGTGATGCTGTGGGCAATGCGTTCGCTCAATGTTCCGTCTTTTTTGCCGGGAAAAACGCGGTTGAGGTTCTTGCCATCGGCAGGGCTGGTATAGACCGTGCGTCCGTAAAACGACGGCGGGTTGGCGATATGCACCAGGATCAACGTGCCGGACAGGTCCCCGGTGCGAACCGATTTGCGCAGCCGTTGCAGCGCGGTGATGCCGGGATACTCATAGCCATGGACACCGGCAACCAGCGCGAGTACCGGCCCCGGGTGCTGGCCACGGATGACGGACACAGGGATTCGCGTGCCCCGGTCATTCAAGGGATCAATATCAAGATAGCCCGAAACCGACTCACCCGCCGCGGCCCTCAATGAACCAACGCTGAGCACGTCCTGGTCCGCCGCCCGTGCGGGTCCGCCTGGAAAAATTACGATCGCGATCAGTATCAGGGCGCAACGGCAGAACATGGTTCGATCTCCGGGTATTGGAATGAGAGTAGAAACCATTATTGACCGGGCAGCAACATTTGGCAGTTTCTTTTTTGGACTTCGTGACAGATTTTTATGAAACTGAACTGACAGGAGAGATTGCATACACAACCGATTATTCCGGTCCCAGCACCAATTTTTGAACTAAACTGCATTTAGAAAAAGGGCAAAAGCCCCTTTAATCAAACAGGGATAAAAATACATGAAAAACCTTGCGGTCCTGGGTTTTCTGCTGTTCCTCCTGAATCCGTGCGCAACCCTGGCGTCCGGGATAGGCTGTACGAGCAATGGGGACGCGGTTGCGTCGGAAGGCGTGCGCACGCAACGCCAGGCATTCAACCAGGCTATTGCCGATAAGGATATCCAGGCCATCAAGAGCATCTTCCACGAGGATGTCCTGTTGGTTACCGGCACCGACAGCGATATCTACAGCGGCGCAGAAGCTCAGCTGGCAATCTGGGGAGATGACTTTACACGCGCGGACCGTGCTGTTTATGTGCGCACGCCGCTATGTATTCGTGTTTCATCCGTGGCGCCAGTGGCGCTCGAGCACGGCCACTGGCGTGGGGAAAGAGTCACTGGCGCGGAGAACTTCGCGGCGGGCAGTTATGCGGCCAAGTGGAGAAAACTTGACGGCCGCTGGCAACTGGAAAGCGAAATATTCGCTACCGAGGCCTGTGGCGGCGACTTCTGTGCCGCCAGGGTGGGCGACCAGCAGGCAAGAACAAAGGTGGCACAATAACATGGCTGTCCGCCGTTAAAATGGATCTGGACAATGGAGGTTTAAAAAATGACGAGCTACAAACTGACCTATTTCAATTTTTCTGGCGGGCGCGCCGAACCCATCCGCATCGCTTTGCATGCGGCAGGGATCGGGTTCGAGGACAACCGGCTGTCGTTCGCCGAGTTCAACGCGATGCGGCAAACAACGCGCTTCAATGCCCTGCCCGTGTTCGAGATCGACGACGCGGCGGTAACCCAGTCCAATGCCATCTGCCGTTACGCCGGCAAGCTCGCAGGCCTTTACCCTGCTGACGACCTGCAGGCGCTTTACTGTGACGAAACCCTGGACGCGGTCGAGGACGTCAGTCAGTACATCGGCCGAACACTGGGTCTGGAAGGGGAGGAACTCCGCGCGGCGCGCGCCAAGCTGGTGGACGGCTGGCTGAGCGTATTTGTGAAGGGTTTAGGCGGGCTATTGGAGCGGGGTGGTGGTCATTACTTCGTCGACAACCGCCTGTCGATCGCCGATCTTAAGGTGCTCATGCTGACGCGCTGGCTGCGCTCAGGCACGCTTGACCATGTGCCCAGGGACCTGGTTGAGCGCATCGCGCCGAACCTGGCTGAACACCAGTCACGTATCGAGGCCGAGCCTCTTGTCAAAGCCTACTACGCGAGTCGCGCCTAGCCGCCACGAATTGGTCTTACGGGTTGGTTTTCGTAATTTTTTTCTGCACTTCAAGATAAGCGCCCAGGGCAGCAGCCCCGTACCATGGGAGCACCTCAACATCGAAAACGCCTGCGGCAATGGCAGGGTCGGTTTTCAGCAGTGCCAGCGCTTCTTCGGTTGACGGGGTGGTCAGGATAAACAGACCGCGGTAGTTCAAATCGTTCTTGCCGAATGGGCCGGCCACGATCAGTTTGCCTTCATCGGCGAGCCTGCTAATGTTTTCCAGGTGTCCGCGCATGAGCTTTTGTTTTTCCTGCTCGTCGGTGACGACCACCGACCCTGTCTTCAGGATCACAAAGGAATAGGACTTCATGCCATGCTCATCGGCGCCAAATGAATTCGCCAGTTCCTGATCGAAACCGGGCTCCCCGGCGTGGGCCAGGGTCACAACAAAAACCAGGATTAAGAAAAACAAGTGATGCGTTTTAGTGATTGGCTGCCGCATGGGTCACCTCAAATAAAATTGTGCAGGAGTTCTGCCTGGTCATTAGCAAGCTGAACCACCGGTTTAGCGGTTTTCAAGTGGGCTTATTTCGCGCTATTTTTCGGTAAAGCGCAATGTTCTAGAGGGGCAGGGCGGCGCTGGCGCTAGCGCCACGGACCCGCTGGAAATCGTGCCCTCACTGGTTCTTTAATTGGAGGATATAGTCCTGATTCACGGTGATCAGCCCCCGCTTCGGCCTGTCCAGGTCGATAATAATGTAGACGATGAGGACGATCAGCAAGGTGAGCAACGCCGTGGGAATGTAGGCCCTTTTCATGCCAAGGCCACCTGAATACCCCATGATGGCGCCGGTTATAACGAATACGAAGAAGAGCAGATACAGGATCACCTCTGGAATGTGCCTGTTCTGTATCTCGATGCGCTCCAACGCACTGTCGATCATTTCGTTGAGCGCGGCCATGAAGAGGCCAGTCGTGACGGGATTGGGATCGCTCCTGGCGGCCTGGGTGGCAGCACCCCAGATTTTTTTGAGTAGCTCATCGCCGCTCTTGATGATTTTGACACGCTCTTCAGATTGGGATAATGGTACCGTTGCGGCCTCGATGCGTATGTCGATATAGTCCTGCAGAAGATCATATAACGTCTTGTCGTATGGGGGCGGAAGCAGTTGCGTCCTTAACACTGTCGTGCCAATGGCGTTTGCCTCTTGCACCACCGCTGCGCTCCTCGCGTCGTAGCGCTGCAGGGACATGTTGAAGGTGAAGGCCAGCAGCAGGGCGAGCAAGCCCAGCACGCTGCCCTGGATGTTGAGCGTCTGAGCCTTGATTTCATGGTCGGTGCGCTGCTGGTGGAACTTACCGATTCTGAAGCCTGTTTCATAGGCAAGGAGAATGCCGAAGAACAAGGTCGAGGCGATGATATAGCTGGGGATGT
>JBFZEL010000198.1:0-3190 GCA_041306925.1 Lysobacterales bacterium | reverse complement strand
AGGCCAAAAGATGATGCGAGCATCGCTGTGTTCCGCGACCCCTTGCAGGCCGCACGTCTTTTTGCAGCCCATATCGGGCAACCCGCAAACGCTACTTTCAGCATCGGGCAGAAGTCCGTGCAAGTGGAGGAGGCGTCAGGGCTTTTCATTGCCGTGGTCAAGGTCAGCAGCGCTGGACAATCCATCAATATGAGGATGGTCTCGGCACCCGCTGCCGACGGTCAGCCAAGCGTGTGGGTATTGAACGATTACGAGCATTGAGCAATATCGAAAGTAACTTTTTTGGGCAGATGCCGGCAGCACGCAGTGAGGGTATTCAGCATAATTTGAACTGACCGCGCGCGACGCATTTGTTATGCTGAGAGACTGTCGGCTTTCCCCCGCTGCGCGAGGTCAAATCCGACGGACTACTGGCTACTCCATTTGCAAGGGGATTGCTGATGATTCTGGCGTACCGTGCCGGCGGCACTTTTTTCAAGGTCAGCGTGACGCTTATCTGCGTGGCGGTGCTGTCGACTTTTGCCGCTGACGCCTTTGCCCAAAAAACTGTAAAACCGGTATTGCATGGCAAGCACTGGGTTGCGGTCACCGGTAAACCACTGGCGGCAACCGCCGGCGCGATGACGTTTACCCGTGGCGGCAATGCCGTGGATGCCGCCTGCGCCATGCTGGCGGCAACCGCGACGATGTGGGACACGCTGGGCTGGGGCGGAGAAACCCAGGCGCTCATTTACAACCCCCACACTGGAGAGGTCAAGGGCATCAACGCGCTCGGTGTAGCGCCGAGCGGCGCGACCGCCGAGTTCTTCCATAAGCAGGGCATGGTTTACCCGCCCGAATACGGGCCGCTGGCGGCGGTCACCCCGGGCACACCCGGTGGCCTGATGGTGATGCTGGCCGAGTACGGTAAGCTGAGCCTGGCGGAAGTACTCGCGCCCGCCATGCAGATGGCCGAAGCCTATCCCATCGAAGCCGTCCAGGCCGATAACATCGAACGGCGCCGCGATGTGATTTCGCAGTGGTCGTATTCCACGGCGGTTTTCCTGCCCCATTTGAACGCGGATGATCCCGGGCAACGTGCGGCGCCGGTGGCGGGTGAAATGTTCGGCCAGGCCGATTTGCTGGCGACCCTTGCGAAGTTGGTGGAAACCGAAAAACAGGCACTGGCGGATGGCAAGACACGCAAGCAGGCCATCTACGCCGCCTATGACCGTTTTTACCGTGGTGACATCGCCGCGGAAATCGTGCGTAGTACACGGGAATACGGCGGTTTGTTCACGCTGGAAGACCTGGACAAGTGGCAGGTCCACATCGAGGACCCGGTCAGCACCAACTACAAGGGCATCGACGTCTACAAGCTGACCACCTGGGTACAGGGACCGGTGCTGTTGCAGGCCTTGAACATCCTGGAAAAAATTGACTTAAAGGGCATGGGCTACAACAGCGCCCGCTACATCCACACCGTCTACCAGGCGATGAACCTGGCTTTCGCGGACCGGGATTTTTACTACGGCGACCCGTACGTGCCGCCGGCGGAACCGGTTGCCGGCCTGCTCTCCAAACAGTATGCCGGGCAGAGAAGGGCGCTGATCGACATGCACAGGAACAACCCCGACATCCGTCCCGGCGACCCTTACCCGTTCCAGGGTGAAAAGAACCCGTTTGCCGAATTGTTGAAGAACTGGAGCCCGATTCCGCCCAAGGCAGACGCCGAGGGCACCGAGGGTTTTCAGCAGTCCATGCAGATGAACAGCGCGGAGTCCTTCCTGGCAGGCACGACTTCAATCCAGGCCGCGGACGCCGAGGGCTGGGTGGTTTCGGTGACCCCGAGCGGTGGCTGGGTTCCGGCGTTTATCGCGGGTTCGACCGGTATCGGCCTGAGCCAGCGTATGCAGAGTTTCGTGCTGACAGAAGCGATGAACCCCTTCAACGTGGTACAGCCCGGCCAGCGGCCGCGCGCCACCCTGACACCGAGTATCGCGCTTAGGGACGGTAAACCGTTACTGGCGTTTTCGGTACAGGGCGGTGATACCCAGGACCAGAACCTGTTGCAGTTCTTTCTGAACATGGTCGAATTTGACATGAACGTGCAGCAGGCGGCGGAAGCCCCCAATTTCCTGAGTTACCAGATGCAGAGTTCATTCGGCGCGCATGAATCCGAACCGGGCCGCCTATCGGTGTCGCCACTGGTGCCGGAATGGGTGCGGGGAGAACTGGGCAACATGGGTTATTCGGTCGAAGCGATTGAGCGCCCCTACAGTCCGATCACCGCCATCTGGTTTGACGCGGAGCACGGTGGTATGTGGGGTGGCGCGAGCGACTTTGGCGACGATTATGGCGTCGCGTGGTGAGTGGGCCGGTTGCGTCACGGGTTGTGGTTGATCGTAAATTTTGACACAGGGTAAAAAAACGGAGAAATCAGTATGAACAGGTTACCCGCACGGCAAAAAGGCGCATCCGTCATAGGCACGGTTATTATCCTCGTGATACTGGGTTACGCGGCCTATATCGCTATCCAGTATGTACCGCAGTTGATCGAATCCAAGTCGGTTGATTCCATTCTGAGATCCGTCGAGGACCAACAGAAGACGAATCCGGCCAACGGCGTTGAAGATGCCAAAGCCGCGGTTATCCGGCAGTTGCAGATCAACGAAATGAATGACATGACCGACAGTTTCACCGTGAAGCAACTGGATGGCGCCATTACCATTGAATTCAGTTACGACAGGGAACTGAACCTTGTTTACAAAAAACAGCCCATGCATTACCGGAAGACATTGCATCTGGACTGACGCGGCAAAATTGCCAAGGCGTCGCGCAGAATATACATACATCTGCTATACTTTAGTTGTTCCTGTAGCATGTATATGTTTTTGTGCAAGGTTGCGCAAAGTGCTCCACAGGGTTTCTGGTCAGTCACGCAAGGGGGTGACTTCCCGGAGGGCCAGGGAGGGTTAATTCGAGAAGATTTGTTACGCCTGCCGTGCTGACTTTGGTAAGGAGGGTGGCGTAATGAAAAGCCAGCCAAAATTAAGTACCAAGGGTGTAAGTCAATTATTTTCCACAATTTTTCTGTTGTTATTGATGTCGCTGTTTGTGGCTGGTAATGCACAGGCAAAGAAACCACAACCTGATCCTGGTCCGAGTGCAGCGGACAATGAGGTTTCATGGGGCGGCGATATTACGGAAA
>JBFZEL010000197.1:0-7987 GCA_041306925.1 Lysobacterales bacterium | reverse complement strand
GATGCCAGTCGTTGAACGACCAGAAGTTTTTCATTGCCGCCAGCAATTCCGGATTGTTTCTGGCGGCTTCCGCGACTTCATCGACGCTCAGCGGGTCAATCCAGGCGACACCGGCCCGTTGCAAGGCGCCCGTAAGTTCGTCGCGGTAAAGGGTCAATCTCGATTTTGCGGAAATGCGCGATGACGCGGCGGAGGATCATGGGGCGCCGCAGATTTTTGTCATGTCGTAAGTCGCCTCGACGCCGGCGACAAGGCGCTCGACATGCGTGACGAATTTCGGATCGAGCCCCTGCTTGCCGAATTCCTCCCAGATATGCTTGCCGCCGTCGGAGCGCACGACGCCGAAGATGTCCTTGCGGATATTGTGCCACTGCGTTTCGGGAAGAAGACCGTCTTCATAAAGCTCGAACATGACCGGGCGAATCTGAAAATGCAGTGCATTGTTAGTGTCACGTGTTCTCTCCTTGCGCCAATTGTGAAAATACTTCGGGTGAGCACCGAGGGGATCGTTCGAGTCTCGATGGGCTAAGTATAGCAATCCACGCGAAAGTCATCTGTTTGGTGCCCAACGGAGCCTGAGTTCACCGGCGCGCCCCACTGAGTACGACCGACGAAGCGAGCCAAGGTGCAGCGGTCGCGTCCGGCGTAACAAATGGTTAGGCGTCGCTAGCCATTTGAACAACGACGTTTTTCGCAGGTGTCTTGAACCTTACGCCGCCCTGGTGCTCTGCGGTGATCGTCACGTGGCCGGCCTGATCGATTTGTCAGCCCAAAAACTACTTGATAACGCCGCAGGAAACCCGCGCACCACCACCGCCCAATGCTGCCGGATGATCTGCATGATTGTCTCCGCCGGCATGAACCATGATGGCCCTGCCCGGAAGATCACTGAGCTGCAGGCGTGGCGCAAGCACTGGCTGTGTAGCTAACCCATTGGTATCCACAAAGAGTGGCGGGAGATCACCAAGATGGCCCTCACCCCAGGGCGTACCGTGCACATTGGAAGACGCCGGATCATAGTGAGCACCTGCCGCACCAGCAGCCACCATTATTCCATCTATTTCCTTGGGCTCACAGTTGGCGTTCCGATGAAGATGAAAGCCATGCAGACCAAGGGAAAGCCCTTGAAGCGCGGGAGTAAATACAAGCCCATATTTTGACTCCGAGACAGTGATCTGCCCAATACTGGCACCAATACCTTTTTCATCCACGAGATTCATTGGAACAACGGCGTCGGCGAATACGCTTGCTGCCGAAAATGAAACCAGAAATAGCGCTACATTTTTCATGCTCTCTCCTTGGTTGGGTTTACATTCTTTTGGGCTAACGCCTGTCCGGGTGCGGCTACTGCGTAGCGGGCCAGACGTCAGCTGCAATGCATTATTGGCCGCCCTCACTGACGCACATAGCGCAAGTGTGTGGCGGCCGGACTATCGTACAGGGTTCACGGGCGCCGACCGCAGTGGCGTCCCGTGCGACGATTGGTTATATCGCTAGCTAAATGGAATCTCATGAAGATCTTCTTCGGAACACCTGGTACATACAAAACCGTGCAGAATTCGGGTTTCTGCCCTCTGTGACTCCGGGCCTGTCCCACGCCTGATTGTTCGATAACTCATCTTTCCCTTGCACCTCGGACAACGGACGGGAATCACCCGAAACAAGATGAAATAAGCACACGCCAATGGCGCGACCACCACGAGCAATCCCCAGAAGAACGCACCTCCGAATCGTGAGTTGGCCAAAAATATTCCACTTAGACCGATGACAACCATCACCAACTGGATAAGTATCCACGCCAATTTAGGATGCATGCCCATCACATTTACACGAAGCGATATAACGTTCCGGAACTCACCCGCAGCGATTTGTCAGCCGCCAATTCTCCGCCGCTAAGCGGCATGACTGCCACGCTGAGAACTGTGCTTCAACAGGCTTTCTGCAGGGATCGCGAACGTCTCGTGAAGCCCTTCAATCATGCGAAGTGTCAGTGGCCTCTTCCGAGCCAGGATTTCATAGACTCGGTTTTTGCGACCAATGACCGGAACAAGGTCTTCTACGGTAAGGCCTTGCTGCTCCATTCGGAACTTGATGGCCTCTACCGGATCTGGAAAATCCATTGGATAGTGTTCCCGTTCGTAGGCCTCTACGAGCGTTACAAGCACATCCAGCCGATCTCCTTCGGGCGAGCCAACCTCAGCGGACATGAGGCCCTCGATTTCCTTCAGGGTTGCCTCGTGGTCAGCTTCTGTTTTGATGGGGCGAATCTCCATAGAGCACCTCAAATTGTCTGTGCATCAATTTCGTCATACTGCTTGTGTGTTCCGATGAATCGGATGTACACGACGCGGTAGGCGTAGTTGATCCAAACGACCAGCCGGTATTTGTTCCCGGCAATGTTAAAAACGGCACGGCTATCTCTCAGAATGCTAGCGCTGGAAAATTGTGCTTTTACCTCGTTGGGAGTGGACCAATCCGCCCTCAGGGTTTCTCGATACCAGGCCATTCCTGGCCCGATGGAATCCGCATAGGAAGGCGAGCTTCCCCAGAATGTCCTCAGCGTTGATAGAGCGATGATGCGCATAATCAGATCATAGTCCCATCGTGGGACTTGTGCAACCTCAACGCCAAGAAAACGATTCGCTTTTGGCGGCTAACGCTTGGCCGATAACCTGCGGGACGCGAAGCGGTCCGGTAGGTTAGCCGGCCCATTGCTCACTTGGACACGTTGTATGCAAGTGACGTGATCTCGAAACCATGTACGAAGTACCTCAGGCCCGGGCCTGGTGGCCTGCTATTGTCGCTCCGCTTGAGCGAGGGGTTAGGCCGCACCTTGCGCAGCCTCGCGCTTGAACACGATTGCCAGCATGACAGTGGCGATTGGGAAAAGCACGACATACCCGATGATGCCAATGTTTCGGATGTTCATGCTGTCCGTCGGAATGCCAGCCAGGCCGACAAAGGTGAGTACTGCGCTGCCAAAAAGGAGTTTGCGTGCATGAGCCGCGAGACCTGCGCCGTGAACTGCGCCTGCTGCGCACAGCGCCGCAAGCGGAAAGAAGATGTCCCACGCCAGGATGTCCATGGCATAAACAACCGACGGCCATTCAAAGGCGAAGACCAGCGTCGACCAACCAGCCTGTGTGAAGACTTGCTCTCGGCTGAGGGTGAGTACCGCGAAGTGAACGCAACAGGTGATGAGGGCACACATGCTCATGAATATGACGCTGAGCAGACCGAGCGACTTTCGGTCGGGTAGTACCCAGGCATGGAACCCGACTGTGAACACGACCATTGCAGGCGCGATGAAGAGAATCAAAACCTCCATGACTGTGAACCACGGATTCTGGATCGGCTGATCGGGCGACGGGAGTGTGAGCAGTCCGATGCCAAGAGCGATCGCGTAGACCATGCAAAGGAGCGCCACGGCAACGCCCGCGACAACGCCTACGCGGATGCTCAAGAGCGCAGTGGGGTCTTGCATAGAAGTAGCACGATGGTGCCTTGTGCGGCATAACGCCCACATAACCGGCGCGACGCAAGGAGCGTCCGGCGACCGAAGGGAGCGAAGTTGATATGGTTGCTATAAGGTCTTTTTATCATATGAACCTACTTCGTGACCAAGCTTAATATACCCAATATGGAAACTGATGCGAATAATGATGTAGATGGAAAACGGAAAGGATTTATATTTCCTTTCATTGCTACAACTGCACTTAGGATGGAAAAAGACACATTCAAGATACTTAGAAATACTATTAACTCTATTTTCTCTGGGTTAACTGCAACATACGCGTATGCGCCGCCCATCACAAAAGTGTAAATCGTTGTGATATGCCAGCAATAATAATTAAGCCACTTTGATGCTTTTGGAAGATTAGTGTCCGCCAGCAATGGCGCTGCGACTCGTGGACCACCTACAAATGCGTGGACAGCGAAAGTAACCACGCTCATGAATGCTGCCGCCCACAATAACGTAACCTGCATAATTTAAACCTTATAACGTTCCGGTTCAGCGGCGGGCCGCGCAGCGGACCGCTTGAATGAATAGTTAGGTGGCGCTACCACGCATCACCGCCACCAGTATAAGTCCGCCAAGTACCAGAGAAACTAAGCCAACCAGCGTGATGTGGCGAATTGCCATTGGAACGACGTGCTTTGCAACCCTATGATGCCACCGCCACGGAACGAGGAGAAGGCCGGCTGTCGTGACAAGCAGAAGCCAGCCAAAGAGGGAAAACGCGTTTGAGAGCAGCATGCCAGGCGCGTGGAGTATGAGCGCGGCACCAACCGCAATCCGCGAGAGCATCTCCGCGTAATGCTTGAGCGCAGAGTTAGCGAAGCCGAGCAAGAAGCGACTGGCCGACGCTGGAGAGAACAGCGAGGCGGCCGCCAAGGCAATGAAGTACAGCCCCGCGAGCACGACAACAGTAAGGGCTAGAACTTCAATCATCGGCACTGCCTCAAAAGCCGCCTAACGCCCCTCTTCAGCGGCCAAGACATGCTGGCGGGACTCTTGCGCAAGCAAGAGGCATGACAGCATGTCTTGGTCCGACTGTAAGGCACTTGTATGTGCGGACCGAAAGTAGAGCACTACAACTTTCGCCCCAGTTTTCGCTCGGCGAGTCGTCGTTCCCATCCAGGGCTCATAAAGCTTACAACTTCAAATGCGATAAGGGCTTGAACGATCAGCCCGACACCTAGACCAGCGAAGACAATATAGACCACAGGTTGGCCGTGAAAGACAAATAGAAACACCGCCGCCATAACTACATAGGTAATGAGAAATTCATAAAACTCCTTCATACGCTTGGCATACTGGAGCGCTCTTTGCTCGTCTATCTTCAATTCAGTTTCATTTTGCATTTGCTCGTCCTCCGGTTGAAAAAGAGATAGGTCTACCTCAAACACAGAAGCAAGCGCTTTGCACGTCTCCATGCTCGGCCGATGGCCTTGTTCGATACGCTGAATTGTTCGAGTGGTCACACCTGCCATTTCGGCCAACTGACTCTGAGACCAGCCCTTCTTCAATCGCAATTTCCTTACAATCATGGCTCCATCCTTGCTACTTGAGGCGGGCCCAGTCTTACCGATTCCAGATGGGGGTATAACGACATCAGCACGAAATTCAAGCGAAACCCTTATGACAGTTCAATCAAATCACCATGTTGTCGGTATAGCTTCGTAGCACATAACATGAATTAGTCCCCTGATACGGGGTGTCGCAAGTATACTCACGCTCCATTCACGGCGTGTCAAGAATCTTTCCTACGTTTGTTCAAGCAGTTACCCGATGTGCATGGCAGTGCTGCACTGCCAGACTTCGGTGTTACACCCCGGAGGAGAGAGCGTATGGGATATGAGCGTGGATCAGAGGGTGTATCGGGAGCACCGACGCCACCACGTCCGGGGCGTCTGTTGGATGAAGTTCGCCGCTGTTTGCGGCTCAAACACTACAGTTTGCGTACCGAGCAGGCCTACATCGGGTGGATTCGCCGGTTCATCCTGGCGAACGGCAAGCGTCACCCGCGAGATATGGGCCGGTCCGAGGTGGAGCGGTACTGTAGTGAAGCTGAACCTTGCCGTTATCTGCAACCGAGCTTGGAACCGGTGCAACCGCCCGACTTGGTGTTGTGTTTGATTTGCGCCTTGCTGTCCGCCTTTCTCTGCAGGGCTTCCCGGCCGTACTTGCTCAACAGCTTTTCAGCCCTTTTTTCCGCTGCGTTCCTGTCGCTGACCTGTTGCAGCAGACCGTCCCGCCTGCCGGCTATTTCCGTAGAGCCCCTTTCCGCCGCCAGCACCGACCAGGCATAGGCCTCCTTCAGGTCAAGCTTTGTGCCTTCACCGTTTGCATACATTTGTGAAACCATGTCCTGGGAATGACTCGCGCCAATCTTGGCGACCCTGTAATAGAGATCGAAAGCCTTGCTGAATTCTTTGGCCGCGTAATACTGATCGGCTTTTGCCTGGTCTTCCTTCCATTCACTGGCCATCGCGATCGGAGCCAGCAGGACAAAAAACATGATGGCAAGGACGACGCTGACAATAATCTTCACAGACAACCCCACAGAACAAAAAGACCGCGAATCATAACACCTCGGCCAGTCATTTTTCTACGGGCCTTGGCCGAACGTGCGTAACCTGTGATCAGGCGTCGTTGATAAGGCGTAAAACAACGATTTTTTTATATTGCTTAAGCCCGATGTTAGGTTTGATACCTTATAATCTCCGTTGTCCTCTTTGCGTTTTTTTCAACCACGTTCAAGTGTCTAGAAAGGAGGCAGCAATGTTAAGAATTTACGGCAGTTCGCTGGTCAGGCTCGCCATGGTCCTGGCTATTTCAGGTTCGGTTGCGGCACAGGAACCCATCGCACCGGTTGCACCCGTCAAGGACATCAACCTGGCCATGGTCGAACTGGGTAAAAAACTGTATTTTGACCCGCGTTTGTCCAAGTCCGGATTCATTTCCTGCAATTCATGCCACAACCTGAGCATGGGTGGCACGGACAATTTGAAGACCTCGATCGGTGACCACTGGCAGCAGGGACCGATCAATGCGCCGACGGTGCTCAATTCCAGCATGAACGTCGCCCAGTTCTGGGACGGACGCGCCGCCGATCTCAAGGCGCAGGCCGGCGGGCCGATTGCCAATCCCGGTGAGATGGCATTCACCCACACGCTTGCCCTGGAGGTACTGGAGTCCATCCCGGCCTATGTCATGGAGTTCACCCAGGTGTTCGGCCCGGACAGCATCAACATTGACCAGGTGACCGAAGCCATCGCCGAATTTGAAAAAACCCTGGTGACACCCAACAGCCGCTTCGACCTGTGGCTGCAGGGTAACGCCAATGCGATCACGGCCGCAGAACTGGCGGGCTACCAGCTATTCAAAAACAGCGGTTGCGTCGCCTGTCACATGGGTCCTGCTGTCGGTGGAACATCATTCCAGAAAATGGGTCTGGTCGCACCGTATGAAACCAGGAATGCCGCCCAGGGCCTGGCCGGTGTCACGGGAAAGGACGCGGACCGTTTCAAATTCAAGGTTCCAACCCTGCGTAATGTCGAACTGACCTATCCGTACTTTCACGACGGCGAAGCGGAAACGCTCTTTGCTGCCGTTGATGTCATGGGCCGTCTGCAATTGGGAAAAAAGTTTGAAAAAAACGATATCGACCAGATCGTGGCATACCTCAAAACCCTGACCGGTGAGCAACCGTCTTTCATGCTGCCGCAGTTGCCACCGTCAACCGACAAGACACCCCGTCCGGAACCATTTTAGTCATGCGTCTGCCTGGAAAGCGGCTCGCCGCTTTCCAGGTTATCCTGCAATCCGCCACAATTCGTGACAGCCGTGGAGCGATACATGCAACTTTTTGTATAATCCGGGCGTTTGACGGTGTTTTAATGTATTGCGGGTGTACTTTTCCAGCGGCAAAAAGCATTCCAGGGTACGAGGAGTCATGGCACAGATTGAATGGAGAGATGAGTTTTCCCTGGGAATCGCCATGGTCGATGCGGAACACCGGCAACTGATCGCAGAGATCAACCAGCTCTATGATCAATTCGTCCTGCCCATGGATGCCTTGACCATCGAAGCCCTGCTGGCTGAACTGCAGGCCGACATCTCGGCGCATTTTGCCCTGGAAGAACTCGTGATGGAGCAGGCCGGTTACGCCGAGTTCGAGGCACACAGACAGGATCACCATCGCCTGCTGGACCAGATCCATGACATGATTTTCCAGTTCGAGGAAGATCCCCACGCAGGCAGGGAACTGTTAAAAAGCACCTTGTCAGACTGGTTCGGCGAGCACTTCACCAGTTTCGATGCCCGCCTGCACGGCCAACTGAACCTGCCACCGGGAAACCGCCAGCGCCTGTCCTGAAGACCGCCCGCACGCCAATTGCAGCAGGCCGCCCAGCTCCTCATGCATCGATGCCGGCCCGCTTCGGCGGCGACTGGTGGAGTGTTCCGGTTAACGGTCGACCA
>JBFZEL010000196.1:0-3730 GCA_041306925.1 Lysobacterales bacterium | reverse complement strand
GACTTCATCAAGAACGACGAGCCCCAAGGCAACCAGGTCTTCTGTCCCGCCAAGAAGGTCTATCCCCTGGTCTATGACGCCATGAAGCGCGCCCAGGACGAGACCGGCGAAGCCAAACTGTTCTCGGCCAATATTACCGCCGACGACTATCACGAAATGTGCGCCCGCGCCGATTACGTGCTCGAAACCTTCGGCGCAGATGCCCCGCGCGTGGCCTTTTTAGTGGATGGCTATGTCGGCGGTCCGGGCATGGTCACCACGGCACGCCGGAACTATCCCGATCAATATCTGCACTATCATCGCGCCGGTCACGGCGCGGTCACCTCACCCTCCTCGGTGCGGGGTTACACGGCTTTCGTGCTGGCGAAACTATCACGGTTGATGGGTGCCTCCGGTATTCACGTGGGCACGATGGGCTTTGGCAAAATGGAAGGCGGCAGGGACGACCGCAATATTGCCTACATGATCGAGCGCGACAGCGCCGATGGTCCTTTTTACCACCAGGAGTGGTACGGCATGAAACCGACGACGCCGATCATTTCCGGTGGCATGAACGCCCTGCGGCTGCCCGGTTTCTTCAAGAACCTCGGCCACGGCAATGTCATCAACACCTCCGGCGGTGGCTCATACGGCCACATCGACAGCCCGGCGGCCGGCGCGATCTCGTTGAAGCAGGCCTATCAGTGCTACCTCGAAGGCGCCGATCCCATCGAGTTTGCCAAGGATCACCGGGAGTTTGCCCGTGCGTTTGAATCCTTCCCGGGTGATGCCGATAAACTCTATCCGGGCTGGCGGGAGAAGCTTGGCGTACACCGGTAAACCGGCCAGGCCGGACATTGCACCACGGGTAACAGTCGCTGAGTGGCAGGGAATTCGCAGATGATAAACGCAGAGCAATACAAGGTCGCGGCGGAGCCTTTCTATGCCCCGCAGGGCAATGAGATCGAATGCTACGTAGCCGCTTACAGCAAACGGCTGCCGGTGATGGTCAAGGGGCCGACAGGCTGCGGCAAGTCCCGCTTTATTGAATACATGGCGTGGAAGTTAAACAAGCCATTGATCACCGTCGCCTGCAATGAGGACATGACCGCGTCAGACCTGACCGGCCGTTACCTGCTGGATGCCAACGGCACCCGCTGGGTTGATGGTCCGTTGACCGTTGCCGCCAGGCTCGGCGCGATCTGTTACCTGGATGAAATCGTTGAAGCCCGCCAGGACACGACGGTGGTCATCCATCCCCTGACCGATCACCGGCGCAGCCTGCCGCTGGATAAGAAAGGCGAGATCGTGGCCGCCCACGCGGATTTCCAACTGGTGATTTCCTACAATCCCGGCTACCAGAGCCTGATGAAAGACCTCAAGCAATCCACCAGGCAGCGTTTTGTAGGTATGGATTTTGACTATGCAGGCAGCGCCCTGGAGGCGACCATCCTGGTGCAGGAAACGGGCATCAGTGAGGAGATTGCCCGTAAGCTGGTCAGCATCGGCCAGGCAGCCCGCAATTTAAAAGGCCACGGTCTTATGGAGGGCATTTCAACACGCCTGATGGTCTATGCCGCGAGCCTGATCGAAACCGGTCTTGCAGCACCCGAGGCCTGTCGCCTGGCGCTGGTCAGACCGATCACCGATGATGCGGATATCCGCAGTACGCTCGATCATGCGATCGATGCGGTGTTCGGGGAATGAGCCCCTCGGCCGGCAGGCCAGGCATTCAACACCAGCCCGGGTAAGCATGCGCAAAGACGCCGGCAAAACCCTCGCAGAATGCCGTTATCCGGCCTATCGTGCCGCTCTCAAATGCAATTTTCCGCAACTGCAGGATGTATTTGATGACTGCATGACGGAGGCCGTTGAAAGCCTCTCCGCAGATGGCATCAACGCCTACCTCGAGGGTGCCTCAAAGGTATGCATGGTCGGTCGCGGCTTCGAGCCTGTGCTGGTCTATCTCGAGGAGGTCCCACAAATCTGCCGGCAGGTCGGCGAGCAGGCCGCTGCGCTGATCGCACAGTCCGTCTGGAAAATCAGCCGCACACCCAATGGTGTGTCGATCCTGTCTTTTTTGCAGGCGCTGCCCTCTGCCGCCCGCCGCCTGCAGGGTATGGCAGCGTTCGAGCATTTCATTGAAATCGTGTTTGATTTCATGGAGCGCACCACGGGCTCGATCCACGGCATTCATACCACCATTCCCAGTCCGGCACTGGGCGATCTGCTCGACAACACAGCGTTGTTGCTCAACCAGGTTTCCCTCGAGGGGCTCAAAAACTGGGTTGACTACGGCGTAAACTACTACTCGAACCACCCCGGGCGGCAAAAGGACTATTTTGCTCTGCGCTCGGCGGATTCCAGGGCGATTCTACAGCGCGAACGCCACGGCACGCTGTTCGCCGACAACCAACGCCGTCTCGATATGTACCTGCAGTCGCTGTGGAATGACAGGCAACCACTGGTGCCCTACTCCACCGGCTTTGATGAGCAGCACAGACCACGACCGTATTTTGATGACATCGGCATGCGTATTCCCGATGTGCTGGATGACAGCGACACGGGTGTTGCGGGCCTGGATCGCTACCGGGCAACGCTGGCGCACATGTGCGCGCACCGTCGCTGGAGCGGCAAAATCATCGTTGATAACTTCAGCCCCTTCCAACGTATCGGTATCGAGTGCCTGGAGGACTGCCGGGTCGATACGCTGGCCAGCAGGCGTTACCCCGGGCTATACAAACTGTTCATGGCACTACATCCGCAACCGCTTGAAGATGCGTGCGATGAGGAGAATGAATCGTGCATTCGCCACCGCCTCGCCATGCTCTCGTTTGCCTGTATGAATCCGCGGCACGCCTATAAAAACAGCGACATCAGCGAGTTTTCCGAACGCTTTCACGCCATCATGCGTGAGGGTGAAGCCAGCCTCAAGGAAATGGCAGCGCTCGCCGTGTCATTCATTGCCCGCACCCGCAGGCAGGCCGATCAAAGCCCGAACATCCACTTTAAGGACACCGGTATCAGCTACCGCGATGATAACCGCCACCTGTGGATTTACATCGAGGAAAGTGATGATGAACATTTGTTCGAGCGGCAGGAACAGCAGTGCATTGATGATGAAATCGCTAAACTTCCACCCCGGCATTACCCCGAATGGGATTACCGGGCAAAAAATTATCGCCCCGATTGGGTGAGCCTGTATGAAAACCTGCACCCGCCAGGTTCACCCGAAAAAATTGATGTTTTACTGAAAAAGCACGCGGCCCTGGCCAAGCGTCTCAAACGTCTTTTGGATTTGCTCAAACCACAGAATGCCGTGCGGGTCCGTTACCAGCAAGAAGGCAGCGAACTCGATCTCGACATCGCCATCCGCTCATTGATCGACTATAAAAGCGGCGTCACGCCGGACCCGCGTATCAACATGAGCCACCGGCACGACGGTCGCAATATCGCGGTTACGCTGTTGCTGGATCTTTCCGCCTCGCTGGATGACATCCCCGCAGGCTGCAACCAGACCATCCTGGAACTCAGCCAGGAAGCGGTGGCCCTGCTGGGCATGGCCATCGATGAACTGGGTGACCCGTTTGCCATTGCCGGATTCTCATCCAACACCCGTCACCAGGTGCGCTACCAGCACATCAAGGGCTTCAATGAGAAATGGGGTGACGAAGTAAAATCCCGGCTTGCAGCCATTAAGGCCGGTTATTCGACCCGCATGGGTGCCGCCATACGTCACGCGGGTCACTAC
>JBFZEL010000195.1:0-2578 GCA_041306925.1 Lysobacterales bacterium | reverse complement strand
CGATGGTGGCCGACTACCTGCTGGATCCGGGCGAACGGAACCACAGCTTGGACGATTTGGCCAAGCGATATCTGGGTCACACCACGATCAAGATCAAAGAGCTGATCGGGACCGGCAAGTCGCAAAAGCGGATGGACCAGGTGCCCGTGCCCCTGATTACGGCTTATGCGGCGGAAGATGCCGACATCCCTGTCCGGCTTGCGGAGATCCTCCAAACGCGATTGGACGAAGAGGGCTTGGGAACCCTGTTCCGCGATTTGGAAATGCCGTTGATCGACGTGCTGGTCGAAATGGAGTTCAACGGAATCAAAGTGGACGCAGCAAAGATGGAGGAACTGGGAAAACGATTTGGCGTCCGAATGAACTAGTTGGAGGGCGAGATCTACGAACTGGCTGGGCGAAAATTCAACATCGATTCCCGCCAGCAGCTGGGGAAGGTCTTGTTCGAGGACCTGAAGCTGCCGGGAGGCAAGAAAACGAAAACCGGCCTCAGCACGGACGTCGGCGTCCTGGAGGGGTTGGCCACCCAGCACCCGCTGCCCGCCAAAATCATTGAATACCGCCAGTACGCCAAGCTGCAGAGCACGTATGCAGATGCGTTGATCGGTTTGGTGCATCCGCAGACCGGGCGTGTGCATACGTCATTCAAACAGGATGTGGCGGCCACCGGCCGGCTGAGTTCGACGGACCCCAACCTCCAAAACATCCCGGTGCGCACGAACGAGGGCCGCGAAATTCGCGCGGCGTTCATTGCCGGCGAGCCGGGTTGGAAGCTCGTGACGGCGGATTATTCTCAGATTGAACTCCGGGTCCTGGCCCATTTTCCAGCGATCAGGCCCTGCAGCGGGCGTTTGCAGCCGACGAAGACATTCACGCGCTGGTCGCCAGCGAGGTCTACGGTGTCCCCCTGCAGGAGGTGACTCGGGAGCAGAGACGCGGGGCCAAGGCCGTCAATTTTGGCGTGATTTACGGCCAAAGCTCGTTTGGACTGGCCAAATCCCTGGGTATCGACCAGGATCAGGCGGCCCAGTTTATCGACGCCTATTTTGCCCGATATCCGGGGGTTGATGACTTTATGCAAAGGACTCTAGCCGAATGCCGGAAAAAGGGTTATGTTAATACTGTCCTGGGGCGACGAAGAGCCGTCCAAGGGGTACGAGACCTCTCATCGCTGGGCGACTCGCGGCAAAGGAACCTACCCGAGCGAATTGCCATCAACACGGTGATCCAAGGATCCGCGGCGGACTTGATCAAGAAAGCGATGATCCATGTCCACGCCCGCATGCAGCGCGAAAGATTCCGGGCTCGCCTGTTGCTGCAAATACATGATGAATTGGTGTTCGAAGCTCCGTGCGAGGAAGTCGAGCGTGTGGCGGCTTTGGCACGGCAGGAAATGGAGTCGGTCGAACGGCTGTCCGTTCCACTAAAGGTCGATATCAAGGTCGGCGACAACTGGGCGGATTGCGAGGCGTGGCATTGACGCCAAGAACAGCATGATCCTGATTGGCATCCTGGGCGGCGTGGCCAGCGGCAAGAGCGAGGTTTCCAGTCGCTTGCGTTCGCTTGGCGCTGCGGTTTTGGATGCGGACCGCGTGGGTCATGCGGTGTTGCGCGAGGCGGAGGTTAGACAGGCCGTTCAGCGCCGTTGGGGCGAGGCGGTCTTGGATGCGGCCGGTGAAATCGATCGCCGCAAGGTTGCCGAGATCGTTTTTGCGGCGGCGCCGGAGAGCAGAGCAGAACTTACATTCCTGGAACAATTGACCCACCCACTTATCGGACAGCGACTGCAGGAGCAGTTGGCCGAATTGCATCGCGAGGGAGTGCGAGCCGCCGTGTTGGACGCCCCCGTGATGCTCAAGGCGGGCTGGGATCGCCTGTGTCACCGGATCGTGTTTGTGGACGCCCCGCGTGACGTCCGGCTCGCCCGAGCCCGGCAGCGCGGGTGGACGGAAGCGGATTTTGCCGCCCGCGAGGCGGCGCAGGAACCTTTGGAGACGAAACGCAGCCGGGCCGATATGACCCTCGACAACTCGTTGACCCGCCAGCACTTGTTCGCCCAGGTCGATCGGTTCTGGCGGAGCTTGGACCCTTTTCTAGAAACCCCCTAGACGAAATCAGAAACCGCTGGCCCCGGCCAGCCTGACCCCCGATCGCGAACTTGTTTTACCCACCGTCGACAACATTCGCTTGTCGACTCTGCCTTTTCTATCAGGAGTCCTTAATCATGCCCCGACCCAGATCGCTGAGCTACGACGAACAAGAACCGCTGTCCCTCGCGGAGGAACTGGCCGAAGAGGCCGACCGCCGGGGAACCACCACGGATGAACTGTACGACCGCTACGAGAAGGTCAAGCAAGGCGAGGTCCACATCGCCGAGCTGCAAAAGCTGAGCATGGCTGAGCTGATCGAGGAAGCTCGGCGGGAGAACGTCGAGGACGTGGCGGGGGCCAAGAAGCAGGACCTGATCTTCAAGATCCTCAAAGAGCGGGTCAAGATGAACGGGTTGATGTACGGCGAGGGAACGCTGGAGATCCTGCCGGACGGGTTCGGCTTTCTGCGGAGTCCCGACTATCACTAC
>JBFZEL010000194.1:0-3754 GCA_041306925.1 Lysobacterales bacterium | reverse complement strand
CTTCCTGCAGAATGCCACCGGTTCGAAAAACCGCGGCGTTTTTCTGCATGACATGCTGCATGTCAGCGCGGATAGAGGCAGTGCTCCTGCTGCCGTCAGCGTTGCGCAAACGGTCAAAATCGGACACCAGCGCAGCAACGATTTTCCCGTCCAGGTTGGCGTGGCGCTGATTGGGTTTTATGACTTCGGCGCAGCGCTGTGCCACCGCGCGGCCGAAAACAATCAGGTCAAGCAATGAATTGGAACCCAGGCGGTTGGCACCGTGCACGGAAACACAGGCTGCCTCACCGATGGCGAACAAGCCGGGGACGACCGCGTCGGGGTTGCCGTCTTTCACGCACACCACTTCACCGTGATAATTGGTTGGTATGCCACCCATGTTGTAGTGCACGGTTGGCAGCACCGGAATGGGTTCCCTGGTAACGTCCACACCGGCGAAAATCTCCGCGCTTTCGGCAATACCCGGCAAACGTTTGCTGATCACGTCGGAACCGAGGTGTTGCAGGTTCAGGTGAATATGGTCTTTTTTAGGACCTACACCCCGCCCTTCCCGAATCTCAATGGTCATCGAGCGGCTGACCACGTCACGTGAAGCCAGGTCTTTGGCGTTGGGTGCGTAGCGTTCCATGAAACGCTCGCCTTCCGAATTGGTCAGGAACCCCCCTTCACCGCGGACGCCTTCGGTGATCAGCACTCCCGCACCGTAAACACCGGTTGGATGGAACTGGACAAATTCCATATCCTGCAGGGGCAGGCCGGCGCGCAAGACCATGCCATTGCCATCTCCCGTGCAGGTATGCGCCGAAGTGCATGAGAAATAACTGCGCCCATATCCGCCTGTCGCCAGGATAACCGCATGTGCCCGGAACACGTGCAAACCGCCGGCGGCCAGGTCCCAGGCCAAAACACCGCGGCAGACGCCGGCCTCATCCATCAACAGGTCAAGTGCAAAATACTCGATAAAGAAAGTCGCGTCGTGTTTCAGCGCCTGCTGATACAGGGTGTGGAGGATCGCGTGGCCCGTGCGGTCGGCTGCGGCGCAGGTTCGCTGTGCGGTACCCTGACCAAAGTGGGTTGTCATGCCGCCGAATGGCCGCTGGTAGATCTTGCCGTCCTCGGTGCGTGAGAACGGCACACCGTAATGTTCCAGTTCGATCACCGCGGGCACGGCCTCCCTGCACATGTACTCGATGGCGTCCTGGTCACCCAGCCAGTCCGAGCCCTTGATGGTATCGTACATGTGCCAGCGCCAGTCGTCCTCACCCATGTTGCCAAGCGCTGCGGACATACCCCCCTGCGCTGCGACCGTGTGGCTGCGGGTCGGGAAAACCTTGGAAATGCAGGCGGTCTTCAAGCCGGTCGCGGCAAGACCCATGGTCGCACGCAGACCGGCGCCGCCGGCGCCGACCACGATGACATCGTATTTATGTTCGGTTATTGAATAATCATGGCTCACGGCTCAGGCTCCCAGCAGCAGTTTCAAAGCCGACAAGGCGCTGATCAGAAACGCCACGATACAAACAAAACGCACCAGAATCTGTAGCGCAAACTCGAGGGCGGCATGGTGCACGTAATCCTCGATAACGACCTGCAAACCCAGTTGCATGTGAAAGAAAACAGCGCCGGCCATCAATATGGTCATGCCGGCGTTGAACGGCGATGCCATGGTTGCCCTGGCAGTGGCGTAGTCTGCGCCGGCGAGTGACACACCCATCCACAGCACCCAGGCTGTCAGCAACAGCAGTATCAGCGCCGAATAACGCTGCGCACGCCAATGCCGCGTGCCGCCACCCGAACTGCCCTTGCCACGCACCCGCGCGAGCGGATTCTGCATGTTCATGAGCTTGCCCCCAGTACGATAAGCGTCAGCACAACCGTAGCGAAAATGGCCAGCCAACCGGAAGCCCGGACCTGTGGCATCTCCATCATCCAGCCCGCGTCCCAGATCAGGTGACGGATACCGCCAAACAGGTGGAAACTGAAACTGAAGACACTGGCGGCGATGATTAATTTACCCAGGCCGCTGCCGAGCCATGCACTCAAACCGGCGTATGCCGTTGGACCGCTCGCCAGCGCGATCAGCCAGCACAGCAGGAGTGGCGCTGACACCATCGACATGAACACGCCAGTGAGACGGTTCAGGATCGACAGCACCGAGGTGATCTGGAACCGGTAATACGGTCCCAGCATGTACGGCGACATTGGGCGTTTCGAGATGCTCATGATTCCACGGCCTATTTCCCCTGGTGCTTAAATTTCAGAAATCGCTACAACGACCTGCTTTTTCCCAGTCACCATAACGGGTGGGTTCCGGTCCTTTCGGACCGCCAATTTCAACCGGTCTTGCAGCAGGCGTCGCAACCACGGCGGGTTGCTTTATCAATTTTTTCGAGCGATCGGACAATGCGGCGGGTGTGGTCGACTGGGGATTTTTCACTGACAACCTCTGCTGCGGGCCTATTGGTTTCTGCGGCTTTTAGTGTAACGCCAAAAGGTGCTGTCGTGCGAGTCCGTTTTGTCTCTGCAAATGCTGCAAAATGCAGATTTTGAGTTACTATGAATGTGCTGGTTTTTTTACACCTTCAACGGGATTCAGGCACCAATGGTCAATCTTACCAATCTGTCCGCCGTCCGCTTCAGTGGCGCCGATGCCGGCAGTTTTCTGCATGGTCAATTGAGTGCGGATGTACTCGGACTGAGCACAGGCGGCGCTACCTTCGCCTGCTATTGTGAACCCAAGGGCCGCGTGCTGGCCCTGATGCTGGTGCACAGTGCCCATGGGGCGTATCACGTGATCATGTCAACTGACCTGGCAACCCCGGTAACCGAGCGCTTGAAGCTATACCGCATGCGCGCAAAGGTCGAAATCGAAGTACTGGCTGGACATTCGGTGCTGGGTCTGGATGAGGGTGATGGGACCGGCCGGATGCCTGAATTATCGATACCGGTTCCGCGCAGCAACCGGCGTCTGGTCGTCAGCGCGGCGCACACGTCCGCAGAGGCGCAGGAATCTTTACAGCAAGCGTGGAAGTTTGCTGAACTGCAAATGGGTATCTGCTGGCTGTCGGCCGGGACCAGCGCGCAGTTTTTACCCCAGATGCTCGGCTTTATGCAACTGGGTGCAGTCAACTACCGCAAAGGTTGCTATCCGGGTCAGGAAATCGTCGCGCGCACGCATTACCTCGGCAAGTTAAAACGTCACCCCCGCCTGCTGGACTGCAGGCTGTCGGCGTGTCCACGACCCATGGACAGGATCGATATCTGGGCGGATGGACTGGCCCATGAGGCCGTTGTTGCAGACTGCGCACAGGCCCAGGATGGGATGATCAGGCTGCTGGCTGTGACCCGCATGGAACCGGAAGCGTCTGCCGACAGGGTTCAATACGAGGGTGAAACGGTTATTTTAAGGCAGCTCTGATTTGGCGGCAGGTCCCTGCGTCGCAGGAACCTCGGAATTAATCAGAGGTTCCTTAAGCAGACCGGCGTGACCGGCCCGCGCGTGTGGCAGGTTCAGGCCTGGGCAACAATGTAACAGACCCAGCCCGGGTCGGCATCGCCTGTTTCCGAGGGTGTATAGATTCCGTTGCCTTCATTTTTTTCTTCGTCCGTACCCTCCCAGTAGACATCCACCCTGGAAAAACCGGCTTCATATAGAACCTCGCGGATTTCCGGCAAGGTCCAGAGACGCCAGTGATAACTGAAGGCCTGCTCCATCCGTGAACCATCGGGGAATTCGAAATGGATCTGGCAGTTC
>JBFZEL010000193.1:0-8017 GCA_041306925.1 Lysobacterales bacterium | reverse complement strand
AAAGCCGGACGCTGTCGCAAGCCGCGATCTTCATCGGTAACGGCTTCGACGTGCCGGCGCAGTCGCGCGCCGAGGCTGGCTGCATCAAGCGCCAGCAGGGCAGCCTGCGTGCGGGTTTCCTGCCAGAACAATTCCAATACGCGGTGGACCAGGCTGCCGTGCAGCGTCGGGCTGATGCCGTCGACCGGGGTTTCCAGGCCATCGGCGCCCAACCGGTTGCTGGCAAAGGCGCGGAACGGGCACAGGGCCTGGTGTTTGAGTATCGAACTGCCGCCATGCGCGGTCGGATGAACCAGCCGGCCCGGTGACTGCAACGGCCCGGTTTGCGGTTTCTCCGCGCCGGCCACGACACTGCGCCAGGTCTCGCCCGGCCAGGCGGGGGGCTCGGGTTGTGTTGCGATGCCGGCGGCCCCGAGCAGCGGGCTCGCCAGCACGTCCTCGCCATCAAGCTGGCCCGGGTAGCTGAACACGCAATCCGGCGCGGTTTCGAGCAGGCGCCGCGTAATCGTGCGGGCGACTTCAAGCTCGCGCTGCGGGCTCGAGTGCGGTATGCCGGCCGCGCGTTGCAAGCGGCCGGGGATGAACGGGTCGGGCTTGGCGCTGGCCGGCCAGTTGCCGTTGTGTAATCCCAGCACCCACAGGTGGTCAAAGCGCAGGCCGTTGACCTCGTACAGACCCAGCACCTGGATCGGCACCTCGGCTGAACGCGGCTGGAAAACCTTGTCCCGGCAGATCCGCTGCAATTGGCCGATCGCCACGCGGCGTTCGAGAGCGGGTTCGGTGGCGTCGAGCGTGGCCAGTTCGCGCAGGCCGTCACGCCAGTCCTGCAGCGCCTGCCAATCATATCCCTGGTCATATCCCTGGTCATGCCCCTGCGCTTGCGTGCCCGGTTGTCCCGACACCTCATCCAGCGGCCAGCCGAGATTCATCAGCAGGCGGTCAAAGGCCTCGGCCCATTGCGAGGCCGGGCGTTTTCCGCCGGACTCGCGTGCAAACCGCCTGAGGATCGCGAGCGCGCCGCCGAGGAGTGGGCAGTTCCAGTCCTGCGGCGTCTGCTGGTCGGGAGGCAGGGCCTCACCGTTGTGGTCCTTTTTTCTGGGTTCCGTGGCGCAGAAGATCAGATCATCCAGTCTCAACTGGCGCGGGTAGTTGTCGCGCAGGTATTTTTCCAGCAGGGCCCGCTGGTTTCTCTCGCTCTGCGCACCCTTAAGCCACGGTGATCTGAGCACGCGGCCGATCGCCTGGATATCGATACGCCGGTCCAGCAAACTCAGCAGGTCAAATGCCGTTTCGATCAACGGCACCCTGGCCAGTGGTATACCCATGGAGAAATTCCATGGTTTGGCAGACGCGCCTGATGGGTCGTGACCGGGACAGAGAATTTCTGCCAGTTGCCGGTCGACCTCGGCCCGCCTGTTTTCCAGTTCTGGCACCACCACGCCAATCGCGGAACCCGGTTCCGTCTCGTACCAGTAACGCACCCAGCGCGCCATCTGTCGAAGTTCCTGCTTGCTGTCCCGGTATTTCCACAGCACGGCTTTATCCTGCCTGGGCGTCATCTTCAGCCGGCAGAGCGTGTTGCCGTTTTGGGCCAGCGCCGCGAGTATCCCTGCGCGGGCCGGGGTGAACTCGTCAAAACCCAGCAGGTTGATGGTAACCGAAGCGGGTAACAGACCAGCCCTCAACGCATTGCAGAGCGGCGCCAGGCGGTCTTCCGGACTGATCCAGTGGTCCTTTTTGCAACGTTTTTCAAAGACCCTGTTCCATTGGTAAAAGGCAGCGTGATTTTCGTTTTCGCCGCTGGACCATGACGGGTCTGCCGGATTCAGTTGCCATTCCACGACCAGTTCGCGGGTCTCGCGTAACTGGCCGGCAAGCGCTTCCGGGCGCAGCAGCGAGTGCGTGGGCGTGGCGTTTTTCAGCGTGCTCTCCCACAGGCTGATCAGCTGCCGCGGGCCGGGGACGGCGTAGCCTGTTCCGGGGCAGGCCCGCAGGCTGGCCATTTCCCAAAGCCGCTCCATCCAGGTGTTCCAGGCGATGATGACGGGGCTTTGCCATTGACGCTCGCCCCGGCCGGCCCGCCACTGGTCGTACTGGTTTTTCAGCACGCGTGCCAGCCGGCTGTTGCCGGTAACCAGTGTCTGCCCGGCCATGAGCCGCGTGAACAGGTCCTCGTGCCCGAGCGTTTGAGCCAAAAGACCTGGTATATGCGTCGAATTGTCAGGCTGCGGGTTCATCATGGGGCTATCATACTGGCAGAGTTCTCAAAAACTGAGATTGTTTTGTGAAAATATTACAATGTCTCAGCGATGTGACGGAGTAAACCCCGGCGGCCCTGCAGGCAGGAACTACGGCGGTAATTCCGGGGTCTGGTAGATACAGCGTAAGTATCTGAAATGAAGAGAATATACGATATTGCCAGGGCATATTTTCCAGCCGGTCGCGCGGGGCTGCTGGCCGGGGTATTGCTGCTCAGCGCATGCGCTTCGCTGCCGGTGGGCAATGTTACGCCACCCCCGTTACGCAACACAGGGCCCGGGGTACAGGTCGACGACATCGATATCCTGGAACTTTCTCCCGCCATGGAAAATTTCCTCGAGCGTTATGTTTTAAAATACCCGGCCGGGCAAACCCGGCTGGAGTTGCTGACCCTGGCCGTCACCAGTGCCGGTGTGTTGAATTTCAAATACGATGAGAGACGCACCCTGACCGCTACGGAGGCCTTCGCTGCGCGCGCTGGCAACTGTATCGGTTTTGCCAACATGATGATCGCGCTGGCCCGGGCGGCCGGCCTGGACGCGCACTACCAGGAAGTATCCATACAACCGGAGTGGTCCGACTACGAAGACGATACGGTGTTGCTGTTCAATCACGTCAATGTCGTGATCGAGTCGTCGAGCATATCCTGGGTGGTCGATGTCAGCGGTCTCAAGATCCGGCCGACCGAAAGCCGCAGGATCATCAGCGACAATCATGCCAAGGCCCTCCACCTGAATAACATCGCCGTCGAGTCACTGCTGGTCAATGATTTGCCAACCGCCTATGCCTATATGCGCAAGGCCATCGAAGCCGATCCGGGGGCGACCGACCCGTGGGTCAACCTCGGTGTGGTCTATGGCCGCAACGAGCAACTGGATGATGCGGCGTTTGCCTTTAACCGGGCCCTTGACATTGACCCGTCCGAACAGTCGGCGATGAGCAATCTCTACGAGGTTTACATCGAGCAGGGCAAACCCGGGCAGGCGGCAGAAATCGCAGCGCGGGTTGAACGCTACCGGAGAACAAATCCCTACTACCTGTTGAAGCTGAGCGAAGAGGCGCTCGCCCACCAGCGCTACCAGGAGTCCATCGACCTGCTGCAAAGCGCGATCAGAAAGAAGGGTGACGATTACAAACTATTCTTCGCGCTGGCCAGGTCACAGTACTTATCCGGTGAAGCTGCGGCGGCCGAAACCAGCCTGCAGCGGACGCGGGAACTTGCCCCAAAAGAAATGGTGGCCTACTACGAACGGCCCCTGAAAGAGCTCGTTGCCGAGCAATAAGATGTAATAGCCTGATCTGACAGGCCGTGTCCAATTAGGTCGGGCTATATTCACTAATATATCCAGAGGTGTATACTTTGAAGCTGCGTTCTTAAACGCTATTTCTTCGCCAGATTATTCAAATAAGTCTGCAAAAAAGAATCCAATAACCTCCCGATCCGATAGCGGTTCAGACCGCGCTAAGTTTTGATTTTGTTAAAAGGAAAACTTCGCAGGGACGCATTGTGTCTATTGAGGAGGTTTGTTATGAACTGGAAAGTCTTACTTGTCATCTACATTGGCGCATTTTGCTTTTCGCCCCCTGTTTTAACCAAGGGTGATCCTGGGGTTCTGCGCACAGACGTCATAATCTTTGAGAATTGGCCAGCGGATTCAATGCTCGATATGGGAACGATAAGTTGCCCTGGTGGTGAAATCCAATGGATTGATCCCGTCACACCGGTTTGCCCCGGTAGTGGCCGGATTCACCTTCGGAAAGTGGCGGGATTCGGATGCTATTATGCCGAAACCAGCGCGGGGCTTCCCGAACCACGTCTTTCCGGAGTTGGGTTGTTTGTTGTAAACGGAAATCTCGATGCGGACTATACCGGACCTGTTTGGGGAACGTACCTAATGGTCCCGTCTCAGAACTGCAATCCTGCCGACCTCCTCGATCCGGTAGTGTATTGGAAGGGAACCTGGCGCGGCCGGCGGTCTGTGACATGTGACGCCATTTCGTGCACGTGGGTCGGCAATCTGAAATTGGTCAGCAAAGGATATGGCGGTGACATTGACGGTTTCCACTTCAAGGGAACCGAGACAATCACCACCTTCACACCTATGCCGATCCCGTGGGAGCTCATTCCAGGCTTTCCTTCTACCGGACCCGAGGGAATTGCGATGGGCACAATTAAGGAACATCTGATTAATCAGAGGTTCCTGCAACACATGGACGTGTCGCCAAATCAGCAACGTTAAGCCGTTGATTTGCAAGGCAGTCGAAAATGACATTTTTCGACTGCCGCGCTCTGATAATGCCAGGATGGCATTAATCAGAGCTTCCTTAAGGAATAGGCTGGGACCTGTTCCGAAAAGCAGCAAGTTTGGGACCGTCACTATCTGGCGGTCCTGTTTCATTTTGTACAAACGAATTACCGCTTCTCTAATCGGGCCTTGATGTCAAGTTCACATTGTTTATGGCATATTACTGGGCGCGTCTGGGCGTGGGTCACGCTTCTCTTAGCAGTCGGTAAAAGTGATACTCAGCCGTTGCTGGCATCGGTCAGACGGGTTGGAGATCCAGCCACTTAGGGGCTGCTAATGGCCTATTCTGTTGAAAAACTCCAAATTTGAGTCGTTCTGCTATTTCCCTGTATATCGGTTTTTGGAAAACTCGATGCTATTCATGCTTGTGACTGCGTGTGAGGCTCTGTAGCGAATTTTCATCTGTTCTTAATACCCTCTTTTGTATCTGAAAATAATCAATGTGCCTGAAGCGCTGAGAATTTTTCATCGGCTTGAAAATAGAGTTTTTCAACAGAATAGGCCGGAAGCAGCTATAGCCAATTGCAAAAGACGATTAGCCGCTTTTAGTCGCAAAACGGTTATTTGAATTAATGGAATCCGACACTTTCTTTCAGATCGGATGCGTGTAGTGCAAATAAGACCCGGCGCCAAAGAAGCCTGCACGCAGCGTCTCCGGCAGGGTGCTCCCGCCGGATAAATCCCGTCTCAGCGTAACGGGGGTTGGCTGATCATACCGCCACAGGCGTAGAATGGTCGCCATGAGGTTGCACTTGCCTGAACCGGGGAATGACTGACATGGGTGAGTTATTCAATCTTGCGATTTTTCCACCCCTGCTGAAGCAGTTCGTCATGACGCTGGCCCTGAGTTTCATCGTCGGCCTGGAGCTGCACAGTTACCGCCGCGCCAACAACCGGGACCTTGGCTTTGGCACCACCCGTACGTTTACCCTGATCGGCATCCTGGGGTTCGTGCTTTACCTGGTCGACGATCACCTCTGGGCCTGGCTCGCCGGCCTGCTGTGCCTGGTCACATTCCTGGCGATCTATTATCACAATCGCTTCAGCGAGGGATACCACTCGCTGTTGAGCCCGGTGGTTGCCTTGCTGACCTATGTCATCGCGGCGGTGGTGATCCGTTTTCCCGAATGGTTCACGGTCCTGATGGTGGTGACGGTTTTATTGATGTTGAGTGCAAAACCCGGTATCCGGCGTTTCTCCGACGCCTTCCGCGCGGTGGAGATGGTCACATTTTCCAAGTTCCTGATCATGGCCGGAGTCGTTTTGCCGCTGTTGCCGGATCGCCAGATATCCTCGCTCGTCACCGTCACCTATTACCAGGTGTGGGTGGCGCTGCTGGTGGTGTCCGGACTTTCCTATATCAGTTACCTGGTGCAGACCTATGTTTTCAAGGAAAAGGGGCTGTTGCTGACGGGTTTGCTGGGCGGGCTTTATTCAAGCACTGCGACCACCATTGTCCTCGGGCGCAGGGCAAGAGAAATGGCGCCCACGCCGCAGGTCACCCAGGCGATCATCCTGGCAACCGCCATGATGTACCTGCGTCTTTTGCTGCTGCTGCTGTTCCTCGGACACGTCAGTGCCGCCTTGCAGTTGATGGGACCGTTCCTGGTCTTTCTAGCGGCCTCGCTGGCGGCGGCATGGCTGGCCGGGCGGATGCCGGTGGCCGTCAGCGTCAAGATGGAAAACCTGCCGCTCAGTCATCCGCTGGAATTCAAGACGGCGCTGGTCTTCTCGATTTTATTCGTCGTGTTCGCCGCCGTCACTGCCGTGGTGATCACGCGCTATGGGAACGAGGGTTTACAGGTCCTGTCATTTGTCGTCGGCCTGACCGATATAGACCCCTTCATCCTGTCCCTGCTGGGTGGAACCTATCACATCACTGAAGCACAGATTGTCACCGCCATCGTCACGGCCACGGGCAGCAATAACCTGGTCAAAGCCATCTACGCGCTGGTGCTGGGACACAATCGTTATAGCCTCGCGGCAGCGGCGTGGCTGGCGCTGCTGTTTGCCGCCTCGATGGTCTATGTCTTTTATTGAAAGTTGCAGCCGTTATCTTTCCAGCGTTGCGGATAACAGGGTCAAAAGCCCCCGCAGCAGTTCGGTGGGGTTGGGCGGGCAGCCTGCGATGTGCAGGTCGACCGGTATGACCGCGGCGACACCGCCTGCCACGCAGGCATAACTTTGCGCGAACAATCCGCCGTTCAGGGCGCAGACGCCCGCGGTCACCACCCATTTCGGTGCGGGCATCGCCTGGTAGGTTCGCTCCAGTGCGACACGCATGGATTTCGTCATCGGCCCGGTCGCCAACAGCACATCGGCGTGCCTGGGTGATGCGACAAAGTTGAGGCCGAACCGGTCCAGCGCGTAGACCGGATTGTTCAGGGCATTGATCTCCAGTTCACAGGCGTTGCAGGAACCGGCATCGACCTGGCGGATGGCGAGACTGCGCCCCAGCCGCGCCTTTGCAAGGTGCTCCAGTTGTCTTGCCAGCGCGCTGACCGCGGCGTCATCGAGCACCGGTGGCGGTTCGCTGACGGTTTGGCTTAGCAGGTTTTTAAAGAGCGTCTTGCGCATTGCAGCACCTACAGGTCATGGCCGGAATAGGAACAGTTGAACGATTTGTTGCAGAGCGGGAAGTCGGCGACGATATTGTCCATGATCGCAACTTCCAGCAACGGCCATTGAAACCAGGAAGGGTCGCGCAGGTGGCAACGCCTGATCCGGCCGTGTTCGTCGATGTCCACCCATACCAGGATATCGCCGCGAAAACCTTCTCCGAGGGCAAGGCCTTCACCACCGTTACCGGCAACGGGGGTATTGATTTCGCAGCGAATTTTCGAACCAGCGCTGAATTGCCCGGCGATCTGTTCGAGCAGCCCAAGCGACTGGCCGATCTCTTCGAAACGAATCCAGACGCGTGAATTTACGTCACCCTTGGTGCGCAACGGCACCTCGAACGCCAGTCGGTCGTAAGGCGCGTATGGCAGGTCCCTGCGCGTGTCGAAATTCCGCCCCGAAGCGCGGCCGATAAAACCACCGCAGGCAAATTGCCGCACCAGCGCGTTACCGACGATACCGGTGCCGACGGTGCGGTCCTCCAGCGATGCCGTGTTGTCGTACAACTCGAGCAGCGCCGGCAACTGGCCGCGTACGGTCTTGATCAATGCGCCGACCTTGTGCACGCCGCCGTCATCGATATCGGTGCTGACACCACCCGGTACGACACGGTCCATCATCAGGCGATGGCCAAAGAGGCTGTCGCCGGTGCGCAAAACCTGTTCACGCAACACCCCGCACTGGGCATGCAACAGCGTGAATGCCGCATCGTTGCAGATGGCGCCGATGTCACCGAGGTGATTGGCCAGACGCTCCAGTTCCGCCATCAGTGCGCGCAACCACAGCGCACGTTCCGGCACGCTCAGCCCCAGCGCTGCTTCAACGGCGCGCGC
>JBFZEL010000192.1:0-8063 GCA_041306925.1 Lysobacterales bacterium | reverse complement strand
CCTCGAAGGCGGTATCAACGCCTGGCTTAAAACTTACGCAGGTGACAGCCTGGATGACAGCGACCGGGTGTCCGTCCGCCAGGAGGAGCAGTTGGCTTACAGGTTCAAGGCTGCGACCGGCGACCGCCATCCCGCGGCTGAACCGGCAGCGGACCTGTTGGATTTGAGCTTTGAACCAAAGATCATTTTAGAATTGAAACGTGCGCCGACCAGTGGTGGTTGCGGTTGAGGGTTCTTCGTGCTATTGACATTTGACCGGGGCCGGCCCCTTGCCGGGGCCGCTTAACAAACGGTGAAATCCTTGAATTCCTTATCGTCGGTCCAGACGTCGATGACCAGCTTGTTGTCTCCATGCAAAAACTGCCAGATGGGTTCGGTTTTGGCCGGGCAGATAGTGTTCAGAACCGCCTTTCTTTTCTCTATATCAGACATCATGGGTCCCGGAATAAGGAAGCCAATCCTTATTTCGGTCCCCACTTCTTTTGCGCCCCTGAACAGCCATCCGCCCGCGGTTGCATTGAGCGTGGCGACGGGATGCTGAATATAATAGTTGTTGACCCAGACCAGTGATTCGTAGGTGATTGGTTGGGGTTGGCCGCAGGCGGCAAGCGACAGTGTACAGACCGCTGCGTACAGAAACTCTTCCTTGAATTTGTTGAATGGGTACATCGTTTACCCCCTTAAATCCCTGTAAGAATTGTTGCACTCGCAGGTATGGAACAATACTGTCATTAATTACAGAATATGGCTTCCAAGTTGATCCAGGTGGTCTGGCGAATCGAGATCGTATGCGGCGTTTTCAATTGGCACCGGGGTCAGCAGGCCGGGCTGTGACTGCAAAAGACTGCCTGCGCCCCGGTCACCCCTGAGCGTCCGCAGTTGACCGAAACAGGTTGACGGGAAGATGACCGGCGGCATGTAACAGCCACCCGCCAGCGCGGTGACGATACGTGTTGGCGCGCACTGCCATGTTGCAACCAGCGCCTGCAGATCTTCGCCCTGGATACGCCATTGATCGCACAGCAGGATCAACACGGCGCTTGAGTCCGGGCTTATGTGATCCGCGCCCGTGGCGATGGAACCGCCCAGGCCGTCCGCCCAGCGCGGATTATGCACCCAGCGCACCGGTGTGTCTTGCGCGGCGGCCTGGACCGCGTTTGCGTGGGCCCCGGTTACCACGATGATTTCAGCCGGGGCCACAGAGATCGCCTGGTTGATAGCGTTCTGAATCAGCGTGCCCGTTCCGTACCGCAGCAGTTGTTTGGCCTGCCCAAGACGCCTGCTGGCGCCGGCGGCGGGGATCAGGACGCTTAAGCGTAACGGGTTCATCAACCGGCCCGGGTCAGCATGCCGCCGTCCCGCCGGTTCAGAAATGCATGGATTTCCGCGACGATGGCGAGTGCGATGGATTCGGGCATTTCCGCGCCGATATCCAGACCCGCAGGGCCAAAAACATGGACCCCCGGCGCGCCGATCTCATCGAGCAGACGGTCCCGGCGGGCCCGTGGTCCCAGCAGGCCGATATAGGCAACCTGCGCGGCGACGACCTGTGCCAGGTACTGGCGGTCATGGCCGAGGTGATGGGTCATCAGGACGGCGGCATCCATTCGCTCCAGGGCTACCCGTTCGCTGAGTTCCGCAGCTTGCAGAAGCCTGACATCGCAGTTGCCCGGAAACCGGTCCGCACGCGCAAAAGCAGGCCGGTGATCGACGATGGTGCAATTCCAGCCCATTTCTGTCGCGAGGCGGGCGAGGGGCGCAGCGTCATGACCGGCGCCACAGATGAGGATGGCAGGTGGCGGCATGATCGGCACCAGCAGAACGCCGACGGTACCCGGGCCGGTAGCGATACTTTCCTGCCAGTACCGCCGCGACATGTCGTGGCCGCCGGACCAGGTGGCGCCTGCGTGGGTCCGGATGCGGTCTATCAGCCAGGGACTGCCAACGCTGTATCCGGCGCCGCAGTGCAGGGCGAAATCACCGGCTGGATGAGCCGGATCGCTGCTGGCTGTGACCAGGCAAAAAAGACCGCTGTGCCTGGCCTGCCAGGCCCGCTCGAGAGCTTCCAGAAAACCGAAGCCCGTGTCGCGCTCCAGCCGTTGCAGCAGCAGGTGGATGACGCCGTCGCAGCCGAGACCGAGGCCCCAGGCAAAATCATCCCCGTGGCTCATGTCATAGCAGACATTGCGGGTCTTGCCATCGGCGAATACCGCCCCGGCGTGAGCGGCCAGGTCGGCTTCGAGACAACCGCCCGAAATGAGACCCCTGTAGCTGTTGTCGGCCGCGATCAGCAGCATGGCGCCTGGTTTGCGGTAAGTCGAACCCGCCGTGGCCACGACGGTTCCCAACACGAGCATTTCGTCGCCACGGTGTCCGCGGTAAAAATCCAGTAATGCTGCCAGTCCAAGATGCATGGTTTTAACCTGTCCGCCGCTACGGCCTGCTTCGATGAATTAGGGGACCTCTGATTAATTCAGAGCTTCCTTAGAGGTTGATATCTTCACACAGAGGCCTGGCGTACGATAGTCCTCGGATTTAACCCGCTGTCAACGATCGGGTTTCATCCGGACCGGCAACTACTTGCCGGGATGACCCCCGGCGGTGCGGTGGGTATACTGATTGTCAGATAACGGATCTGCATAAGGCTCATGTTCGGGAGAACCCAATTGAAACTTCTTAAAATTCTGCTCTGCTTTTGCGCTGCATGGCTATTTTCCGCCACGGCCTTTGCCAACAATGTGACGCTTTCAGGTGTGTTCGATGGCACCGAATCCAGCATGGCCGCGACGCCGGGCAGTTGTGATGATACCGCCAAGCGTTTCCGCGTGGCGGCAACCATAACAGTCTCCAAATCGGCGCTCTATACGATCGTCGACGCGGGCAACTGGTTCGAATCTTTATTGCCGCAAAGCTTTATCGCGGACACGGTCATCGTGTTTTATGCGGGTGGTTTCGACAGCGCCAACCCGGCGGCTAACAGGGTGGCGTCAGTCGATGAATTTGAGGATGTCCAGCTCAATGCAGGGACTACCTACACCGTGGTCGTGCAACACTGGTGCAATGAAATCAATGGTGCTTTTGCCGTCGTGATCGAAGCCGGGCAAAACACCGTTTCGGGTGGCGTTTTCACCACTCCGCCGCAGACCATCGGCAACTTCAACAGTTCAAGCCCGAGCGCATATTTCGCCAGTATTGACGCTGTGCGCCGGTATAGAAGCGATGCAAAAACGATCAATGTTTCAGGGAATTATTATTTTGTGGATGTTGGCGAAGAAACCGGTGGCGGGTCGATGTCACTGCGGATTTATGAGGGTTCATTTGACCCGCAAAACGCGGAAACGAACCTGTATTACAATTCTGATCCCTTTTTTACCGGTGTTTTTACCGGTGTGGTCTCATTGCAGGCTGGTGTCACTTACGTATTCGTGCTGGTGGAAAACTTTGCGAATACCACGCACCTGCAGTACGTGTTGTATCCGCCCGGACCGTTCAATTTCAATCCCGGCCTGAACGGGGCCTGGGTGGCAAAAGACATCGCCGCCCAGGGTATCCTGATGGAAGTCCTGCCCAGCGCCGGCATCCTGTTCTTTGCCCATTTTACCTTCCAGGATGAAGCGCTGGTTGCCGCATCCAAAGCTGCACGCGCAACGCTGCAGTCGGGTGCTGGCGGTGACCCCGTGACCCAGGCGCAGATCGGCGCGGATGACCAGATCTGGCTCACGGCCTATGGAAACATCCCTGCAAATGGCAACAGGATGACGATCAGCTATGAAAACTCCACGGGCGGGCGATTCAATTCGGAAACACCGAAGGCCACGACGGATTCCAGCTACGGGACCGGTTTTATCGACGGCATCACCTGTGACCACCTGGTCATCAACTGGAATTTACCGGGGGGTGTCTTTGACACCAGGGACTACTTCAAGGCAACCCAGGATGCCGTGCCGTATTGCCAGGATTTTATTCATGCGGGGCCTGTCACGGCCAATTGGTAAACCGGGAGGCTGTCTGAGCTGGCGCGACGAGGGTCGCGATTTGCGGCTTGCGGCGCAAAATCCGCAAGCGCTATGACGGCTATCGATCCACCCGCCAGCCCAGCAATCCCTGGTTGGTCGTCGATAATATCGACCTTGGGACATCCGCCAGTGTTATCGCTGATTCACAGGCGATCCTGCCGTCTGGCAGAATGATCTCGCCCTGCGCCTTGCCGAGCCTGCCGCTCAAACGCACGATCCGGCCCCTGATTTTGAGCGGGATCTCCACCGCTACGGGGTGACGGTAGAGTACCTGTAACCGCACCGACACCATGAAGTGATGGTGGTCGCCGATCATCGCGACGCGGCCGATCACCTCGTCCAGCATCGATGCCAGGATACCGCCGTGGACGATACCGGGGTAACTCTGGTAGCGTGCGGCAACGGTGTAATCGCTGCAGACCTCGTTCTCACCATTATCGTAAAACTGCATGTAGAGACCGGCGGGGTTATGGCGGCCACAGACAAAACACATATCCGAGTTGGGTTGTTTGTGCAGGTGCATTGTCCTTCCTTACCAACCGCCGCCGCCACCGCCGCCGCCACCGCCGCCGGAAGAGCCACCGCCGGAGGAGCCGCCGCCGTCCAATCCGGAGGATGAACCGGGCGGTGAAGATGCCGAGGAGATCGCCGAGGAAAAGCTGCTGTTGAAGTGACTGCCGAGATGGCCCAGCGTATTGAAGTTGCCGTGTCTGCCCGAATACCAGTCCGGCTGGTAACCGCCCCGTTGCTCCATGGCTTCCGGCAACTCGCGGGCAAACCGCTTGCACCAGCTGTTTTCGACGCCCAGCGCAAAGGCGTAGGGCAGAAATGCTTCAAATACTTCGGCTGTCAGTTGTGGTGACCGCATTTGCTCGAGGCGGTCCTGCTCGGCCGTGGCGAGATACATTTTGAAACCTTCTATCTGGTCCATGGTCTGGCGCCCGGCCACTGTTGGCGCACGCAACAGGTACAAAAACAGCACGTGCAATGCGACCGACAGTATGCCGTAGGGAACCCATACAAACGGGCCGCCCGGCATTGCCGCCGCGATGACCGCCGCGACGATGGTCAAGAGCACGGCCGGCAGCATGTAAATGGTATTGAGTATGAACAGGCGGCCCAGGTGTTCATGTTTCAGCGCCTGTCTCAAGCCTTCCCGCGCCTTGCCAAAGGTGCTGTGGTTCTTCTGGTCGAGTTCGATTTCCGGGCCGTCTGCAAACAGGCTCTCGAGCAGTGCGCTTTCGCCCGTGCTCGCCTTGCCGGTGGCCGGCGCTGTCTGCCTGCGGAGTCTGAAACCGTCAGACTGCTCCTCGATCTCAAGATAGCCCTTCACAGCGAGGCTGATGACGGCCGCGGCAAATGCCTGTTGCTCGAAAGACATGTTCAGTACGTAGCTGCAAGCCGCGGGTGTCATACCCATCGGCGGTCTGAAGAGCGGGATGATGACGCCTTTTTCAGGATCGCGTCCGGCGTGGCTCCAGGCCCACAGGTACCAGCCGAGCGGCGCCAGCAGACCGGCCAGCAGGACCAGCGCGGCCTTGTTGTCCTGCAGGAACCAGGCGATCTTCTGCGCGCTATCGGGTTGCCTGACGCTGCCCTTGGGCCAGCCGACGGCCACGGTCAGGCCCTCGTAGGGCTGCAGACCGCGTGTGGATTCAAACGTGATGGTGCGTCCATTGACGATTTCCGCGCGGGCATCGCGGCCATCGGCGCCCTGCGGGCCGGTGTAGAAACTGGTCTGCAAGGCGTCGCTGCTGAACTCCGCGGGCAGTTCGATGCGTGCGCCGGCGCGATCGATAGGCAGCGACCAGCCGTTGCCGGTCACATTCCAGTACAGCTCGTCATGGTCTGCGAAGAAGCCCAGTTGACGGTTGGTCCGGTAGCGCAGCTGGTACTCATGGATACCAGTGCCGATCAACCGGTCGGCACTGCCGATGTAGATGCGCACACCGTTGGACTGGTTTTCAGTGTGGAAGGGTTCCTCTGTGCCGTTGCGTTTTACCTTGAGTATATTCAGCCTGACCTTGTAGTGATTGCCAAACCGGTCGGTGTAGTCGGTTGGAAAGTCCCGGTATATTCCCCGGCGGATTTCCTGGCCCTCGGCGCGCACGCGGATGGTTTCGGTCACCACCAGATCACCATCCGCATGGACCACGATATTGGCCTGGTAGTCGAGTATCCGTTCATCGGCCAATAGCGGTCCGGCGCCGGGCAGAGCCAGGCATAAAAGCAACCCGCACAGGTATTTGAAAAATTTCTGTCTAGAGATCGACATCGGGCACGCTGCGCTGGCTGGCCAGTTCAATTTCAAAAAATTCGGCAGGTCTGAATCTGAACTGTCCGGCGATGATATTGGACGGAAAACTCTCGACGAAGATGTTGTTGTCCCTGACGGCGCCGTTGTAATAACGGCGCGCGTATTGCAGTTGATCCTCGATGTCGACGAGGCTTGAGTGCAGTTGCTGGAAAGCCTCGCTGGCTTTCAGGTCAGGATAACTCTCGGCGAGTGCGAACAGGCGTCCCAGCGACTTCGACAGGGCCGTTTCGTGGCGCGCACGGGCGTCCACATCGGTCTGCGCCGTGGCGCGGATCTGTGCGACCTCTTCCAATACCGTGGATTCGTGCGTGGCATAGCCCTTGACCGTTTGCACCAGGTTTGGAACCAGCTCGGAGCGTTTCTGCAACTGCACATCGATACCCGCCCAGGCCTCGTTGACCCGGTTGCGGTTGCGCACCAGGCGGTTATATATCCATACCGCCGCGCCTAAAAGCAGCAAAGCGAGTGCAAAAAAAATCTCTGCCATCATGACTCCTGAAAGTTTTATCCCTAATACATGCTGCCGGTACTTTCTTCATGCGCCGAAAACGCGGAAGATGCGCATGCTGACAGTATAGGAAATCAGTTGGGCTTTGTAAGCCTTTAGTTGGCGCCTGCCTGGCGGTTTTCTTCCAGGGTCGTGTAACTTTTTAGCAGTTTTGCCGCTATAAGCCATGCAAAGACCGGCGGAAACCGGCACATACGCAAAGGATCGGAAAATGAAATTGAAACGGGTAAAAGTTTTTGGCCTCATGCTGTTGACAGGTCTTGCCTGCGTGGTTGCGCAGGCCGCGAGCCTGTCCCGGTCGGGTATTCCAACGGGCAGCAACTGGTACCTGCACGCCAATCTTGAATTGCTGCAGAGTTCAGCAGTCGGCCTCAGTTTGATGCACGGGACCGTGGCTGAAGCACTGGCTGAAATCGAGGGGGAACTGGGAATTGCTATCAGCGACCAAATTCATGGCATCACCCTGTTTGGCGCGAGCTTGCCGGTCAACGGCAATGCGCCGCGGGATGGCGCCGTAATTCTGCATGGCGCGGCCAGCGCGCCGACCCGCGCCGCAGTACTGGCCGCACTGCAGCGCAAAGGCGCGCAGTTAAGTACCCTGGATAGCGCCGGTCTCGCTTACTATCGCGTTGCGGACGGCGACGCCAGCATGAGTTATACCGATGACCAGGGTCAGGTGAGGGGGGTTTCGTGGGGTAATCGCGAAGCGCTGTACTTTTCCTTCGGCGCGCGCCAGACGCTGCTCACCCACAACATGGACACGATGCAGGGCTTCCTTGATGCGGGGGGTTTTCTTGGCGGTTTTGAAAACCTCGATGCGGATGCGCTGGTGGTGTTGCAGGCGGACCGGGCGCTGCTGCGGGACGGTGCGAACACGGCCACCGAAAGCGCCGGCGACCTGGGCTCATCGGTATTGATGAATGTCGATGCGCTGGCGCTGGTGATTGCAGAAGCGCCTGGCGGAATGCAGGTCAGCGCCCAACTCACTGCCAGTTCACCGGAAAACGCCGCTAATGTACGCGCTATCGTCGAGGGACTGGTCGCCCTTAAGGCCATGGAAGAATCGGACAGCGCGCTGGGGGAAATCCTCCGCCAGGTCCGTTTTGAAAGCAATGGTGCTTTGCTGCATATGCAGGTGCCGCTGAGGGCTGACCAGGTTGAAGTGCTCAGAAATCTTTAAGCCGAACATTGCGCATTGAATAAACCCGCTTCTGAAAACACA
>JBFZEL010000191.1:0-8606 GCA_041306925.1 Lysobacterales bacterium | reverse complement strand
TTTCCTTCTTTTACTCTATCAACACCGATGAAATTGAAGCTGGGAAGTCTGGTGAAACTAAAAAGTCCTACAGGCGTTTCAAAAGATGCAGATCGCTTCACGCAGACACTCGTCACCGTATAGGCCGCTTCAGGAATCCACCCATGAGACGCAAGCGCTGATTCCAAGCTAATGTAAGACAGCGGATAAACCTTCTGTGCCAGCTCAAAGAGATTCAAAGGTTGACGCTGGAATCTTTTTCCCAGGCTATAGACCCCTCGACGTACCTGGATCAGGTCGCCATCAGCGATGGCTCTTTTGACCAGTCCGTAGCGCCGGGCAGGGGTGCCATCTACCAGACTCACGACCTCTGTATCTGTGAAAACGTCTGTAGGAAGCTCTTCTCTTAGTTTTAGTGCTAATCTGCTCATAGCATATTCCTGCGAATTACTGTCATATTATGACAGTTTCAAGCATAAATAGCCACAATACATTATAATTATGCATAATACTGTCACTTTTCGACAGTATCATGCTGTTTATTTAGGGTGGCTCTGATTAATGCCATCCTGGCATTATCAGAGCGCGGCAGCCGAAAAATGTCATTATCGACTGCCCTACAAATCAACGGCTTGGCGCCACTGATTATGTTCTGGTCCGACCCCGTAGCTTCATCACCGCCGCCCCCGCAGTTTTCCCGGCATCCGTCAATCAGGTGTACGCGAGCCGGCTGAAATTTAAGGCCATGGGCTGACATGCAACAATTGACCATGTTGGACAAATTAGACAAAATTTTGCCGGCAGACGCCAAAGCTGTATGATCCTGCCCTTTAGAACGGATGACAGAACAACCTGGTGAGCCGGATGCAGCCCGCAGAATCAAAAATACCAGTCAGTAATCGGCAGCGAGCCCTTAAATGGCTGCTCGCCCTCGGCTTCGTGGTTATCTGGTATGGCGTGCTGCAGGGTATTTCCACCTGGGTATTTAACGTTTCACTTTACTGGAATGCCGTCAGCCAGGATCTGGTCGCGAATCTTGTACTCGGTGCGCTGGTTTATACGCTGTCACGCAATCTCACCTGGTACCTGCCCACGATCGCGTTTTTCATGGCCGCCCTGCATCTCTCCAACGCCGGTAAGCTGGTGGTGCTGGGCGGGCCGATGATGCCGGACGACGTGCTGGCGGTCAGCAACCTGTTCCAGTTGTTCGAAGGCTGGCAACTGGTGGGCGTGACGGTGGTCGTGGTTGTGCCCCTCTCGTTGCTTGTGCTGGCGGTCGCCTGGCGTTCGACTTCAACGTGGGTGATATTGTGCGTGCTGGCGATCGCCGGCTGGGGCCTTGTGCAGGCGCCCCTCCCCGTTTCCCGTTTCATGGACAAACAATTTGGCGACACGATCTGGAACCAGCGGAGCAATTTCGCCGGCCGTGGTCTGCTCATACACCTGCTGCAGGAGTCTGCCCGCTATCTCGCCCGCGGTGCGAACCCTCCGACCGGGGAAGAGGTTGCCACGGCGTTGCAGGAAGTGCGGCAGACGGGGTCCGGTCACGCGTCTCCTGTTGCGCAGGACGCTGCGCAGGCCACTACGCCCGGGCGCAATGTGCACCTGATTGTGCTGGAATCCTTCTGGGATCCGACGGTTCTCAGCGCGGCCGGCCTCTCGGCCGATCCGATCGACCCGGCATTCCGTGCCCTGTGGGCGGAGACCGGTCATAGCAAGGTGCTTTCACCGGTTTGGGGCGGCTATACCGCCAACGCCGAATTCGAGCTTTTGTGCGGTTTTCCGGTCACGGAAGACGCGGTGTTCTTCGAGGGCTGGCTGCGACGCGATGTACCCTGTCTGCCGCGTCATCTGAAAGGCATTGGTTACCATAGCATCGTCTCCCACCCGAATGTCGCGGCGTTCTGGAACCGCGTCAACGCCTACCGCCGCATCGGCTTCGATGAGTACTGGGCCAAACCCGATTTTCAGCTCGATGACATGAACCGGAACTTTCTGGGCGATGCGTCGTACTACCGGCAGGTGTTCGAGAAAATCACACCCATGCTGGATGGTGAAGCGCCGGTATTCAATTACATGCTGACCATATTCGGCCATCTTGACTACCCGCTCAACGAGAGCCGCCCGGCCGTCATCGAGACCACCGATGACAACAAGCTGGTCCGCGACTTTGTCAACACCATGTACTACAAGTCACGTGAGTTGATGGCGTTTCTGGCGATCCTCCGGGCCCGGGACCCGGATGCCCTGATCGTGCTGTTTGGTGACCACCCGCCCTTTCTCGGACCCAACCACGGCGGATTTACCGAATCCGGCCTGTTGACCGACAAACGCTCGAGTTTCGCTGACGCGATGTTCGAAACCCTGGTAACCACGCCGCTGGTCGTCATCGATGGTCAGCGGGGTCCATTGCAGCTGGGTAAAGTACCCATGTACCAACTGCCCGGGCTGATACTGGACTTGCTGGGAGACCGGCGACCGACTTTGATGCAACTCGCCGCAACTTCGCCCGATGCGCCGGTGCGCCCACTGCCCGGCATGTTTTTCCTGGTCGATGGGCAACCGCCGCCGGTCTGCCGGACAGGTCAGGACAATCCCGCCCGTTGCGACAACGCGGGGCGATGGCTGCAAGCCATGATCATCCTGACCCAGGACCTGTTTGGTGGATTCCAGCACATCCTGACGGACTAGCACCGGCCGGTGCAATGTCCGGGCCGGAACCGGCCGCTTATTTCATCGCGCCGACCAGCCTGGCCGGTAATTTGGGCTGACTGCCGATCAGGGCGACCAGCACTGCAGCCAGGTATGGAATACCCTGCACCAACAGCACCAGGGTCCAGATCCGGACGTCTATCATGTCGCTGTCTTCGCGGATAACGTAGACACCGACAATCGACAACGTCAGCGCCACCAGGAACAGCAACTCCTCGCGCGCATCCAGCAACGATTTCAAAAGCGCACTGCTGCTGGCGAACTTCGGTGTACGGAAAAAACCGATCTTGCGGGTCACAAAACCGGTCACCATGGCGCGTGCGATGGTATGTGAAAGCGCCAGGCCGGCAAGGCCAGCCGCCAGGCTCTGCCGCAGCGTGGCTTTTACCCGCCGGCGGTAGAGGAAAAACATCTTGAACATTTTGAATACGAACAGGGCAAGTGGCAGTATCGCGAAAATTATGTTGGGCGGCGGTATCGTCTCCGGCCAGGCCAGCATGCTTACCGACCAGACCAGTGCCGCAAGGTTGAAAGCCAAGGCGAAGCCATCAGCGAGCCATGGCAGCCAACCGGCGATGAAATGATAACGTTGGCCCCAGGTCAATTTACTGGATTCCATGCCAAGCAGTTGCGTCAGGTGCTGCCTGAGGATCAATACGGCGCCATAAGCCCAGCGGAACCGTTGTTTCTTGAAGTCCGCGAAGGTGTCTGGCATCAGCCCCTTGCCATAGCTTTTTGGAATGTAAATGGCCTTGTAGCCCCGCTCGAAGATACGCAGACCCAACTCGGCATCCTCGGTGATGCACCACTCGCCCCAGCCACCGACCTCCTCCAGCACGCGCCGTCGAACCATGGTCATGGTGCCGTGCTGGATGATGGCGTTGCGTTCGTTGCGGGTCACCATGCCGATGTGGAAAAAGCCCCGGTACTCGGACATGCACATCGCCTTGAAGGCGTTTTCACCACTGTCCCGGTAATCCTGCGGGCCCTGCACGATACTCATTTCAGGGTCGCTGAAGTGGGGCACCATGTCGCGCAGCCAGTCGGCCTTCACCAGGTAGTCGCTGTCGATGACGGCGACGACTTCCGCGGCCGGGTCGGTCTGCCGCAGGGCGAAGTTCAGCGCCCCGGCCTTGAAGCCGCTTAAGGGGTCGACGTGAAAGAAACGAAACCGCGCGCCGAGGCGTTCGCAGTGCGCCTCGACCGGTTGCCAGACCGCCGGATCCTTGGTGTTGTTGTCGACGACCAGCACCTCGAAGCGCGGATAGTGCAACAGCGCCAGTGCATCCAGGGTCTCGATCATCATGTCGGGAGGTTCGTTGTAGCAGGCCACGTGCACCGAGACCATGGGAAGCTGGTCGTCCGTTACTTCAGCCGGGATGATTGAAGAACGATAGGGGTGCATCCACACCGCTTCCGCAAATTCGTGCGCCTCGGCCAGCAGGACGATGATAACGCCCAGGGCTGCGATGAATAACATGATGCCCATCGCCAGCGTGAGGGGGGTCATATACTGACGGGAATACTCGTAAACCATCCACACCGCAAGGGTTGTAATCGAGTAAGCCACCAGCGCAAGGAAACCGTGGCCGCGGGCCATCAGCCCGGCACTGTCACGGAACAGGAGTGCCAGCAATATGACCGTCAGACCGATGCTGATGGCCATGAGCCCCTGCCATCCGGGTATCCTGACCACCGGTGCGGTAAACTCGAATTTGGGCTGACGATCGAGGTCGTACACACCCCAGTTGGTGCCCGCCTCGCCTTCCAGTTCCCGTTTCCAGAGCTGATCGAAAGCCTCCATCACGTAGTAGGCGTAGCCCTCGCTTTCCGCGATCGCAAGAAAACGCCGCAGAAACTTGGCCTGGTTCGCCTGCGTGGCGTTGGCGGCGCCGCGGGTACGCCCGTTGCTGGGCCAGCCGACCTCGGTAATCACCACCTGTTTGTCCGGATAGGCGGCCTTGAGCTGTTCGTAGCGTGACACGACATAATCGACGGCCTGGTCCTCGTCGATGCCCTCCCAGTAAGGCAGGATATGCACTGCTATGAAATCGACGTGCCTGACCAGTTCCGGATGTTCGAGCCAGACGTGCCAGGGTTCCGCCAGGCTGACAGGCGCATAGACATCCTCGCGGACCCGATCGAGGTAGCCGATCATTTGCTCGACCGTCCGGTCCCCGCGCAGCAGGGCCTCGTTGCCGACGATCAGGCGGACAACGTTGTCACTGTTTTCCTGGAAGATCCTGATGAGATTCTCGATCTCCTCTTCGTTTTCCTGCTCGTTCTGACTGATCCAGGCGCCCAGCATGACATTGAGTTGATAGTCCTTGGCCAACCGCGCCACCTCGGCCATCGTCGACTGCACGGTGTAAGTGCGCACGGCATAGGATTTTCCCTGCAGCAGGGCGAGATCTTCTTCGATCTCTGCAAGCGAGGGGAATTGCCCCGGCGCCGGGGCCAGGGCGCCGCGCATCGGTGAGAAGCAGAAACCCTTGATCGTGGCGGGCCACGGCGGCTCATTGGCGGAGAGGTTGAGGAGTGACCACAATGCAAACGTCAAACCACCCATTAAAACTGTTAAGAGTAGACCTGCGCGATTCATCGACCCTGAAGGCTCATTGTATTTATGGTCGCCAATTGTAATCTTTTGCAGAAAAAATAGTTACAACCATTCTCTCGTGGCACAGGTTAGCGGCAATGGAAAGCCGCTCCGGCATTGGCTGCCATCCGGGGATCGATATTCCAGCGCTCGCACAAGGCCGCAACCATCCGTTCATAGTACGCGCCGGTTTCCGCGTTCGCACCGTCCGGGATCGCGGTTTGGTAGTCCTGCTCCAGGCTTGCCTGCACTTCCCGGGGGAGTATCTGGTCCGCCATGTTGAACAGGATGCCATTTTCTTTCTGGATATGACCGGTCAGCAGGTCCGCGTAGGCCATGGTGTAATTCAGTACGATCGAGCGGGCTTCGGCATCGCCACTGCCTGCTGCCTCCAGGTGATCGGCAATCTTGCGCACGTAAGAACGGCCTTGTACGTGTTCCTGCAACATCACGGCGATGGGTCCGCCGTGGCGCGGCATTCCCGCGGCTTCCAGTGCCGGGAACAGGTGGTTTTCTTCCTTGGCGTGGTGCCAGGCGTCGGCATAGGAACGGCTGAAGTCCAAGCCCGCCTGGAATGTTTCGGCGTCGAATCGATCATTGCTTCTTGCCGCAGCGCAGGCTGCGCGCAGGCAGGCGAGCATCGCCAGGATATGGTCGTGTTCAGAGCGCAGCGCTGTGGTTGCTGTCATTTTTGTCTCTCCTCGGAGCAGGTCTGGTTGGCGGTGGCGGCCCGGATTTCATCACCTGTCGATGGTATTCACGGCTGATGCCTGGACTGCATGGTTTTCTGTATCCGGGCAGCCAGTCGCGTGACTTCCTGTTTCAGGCGCGCGGTGTCGATGCTCAGCATTTCCCGGTTTTTCATCAGCACTTTGCCGTCCACCACGACGCTGACGACATCCTGTTCATCGGCAACGTAGACGAGGTGTGAGATCACGTCGTAGGCCGGTTGAAAGTGGACATCATCGAACGACACCTGGATGATGTCGGCGCGCTTGCCGACCTCCAGTGAACCGATACTGCTGCCGAGACCAATGGCTTCTGCGCCGCCGCGGGTGGCCATGTTCAGGACGGTCTTCGCGGGCAGGACTTCGGGATCCATGCGGCTGACCTTTTGCAGGAAAGCGGCCAGGCGCATTTCCTCCCACATGTCGAGATCGTTGTTGCTGGCGGCGCCATCCGTGCCGAGACCCACGCGGACGCCGGCCTCGATCATCCTGGCGACCGGTGATACACCGGCGGCGGTTTTCATGTTCGAAGTCGGATTGTGAATGACGCCCACCCGGCGTGCGGCAAGCAGCGGAATTTCCGCATCGGTGGGCCACACCACGTGTGCGCCGATGACCGGCAGATCGAGCAAGCCGATCGAATCAAACAGCTCGATACTGGTCTTGCCGTAGTGGCTCTTTGAATACTCCACCTCGTACTGCGACTCGGACATGTGGATGGTGATACCCACGCCGGCGTTTTTGGCCGCATCACGAACCTCGCGCAGTTGTTCGATATTCAGCGTGTAATTGGCGTGCGGACCGAATACCGGCGTGATACGGGAGTTTTTGCCCTGCCAGCGCCGGATAAAGGCCAGGCCTTTCTCGATCGAGTCGGCCGCGTTCGCGTTACCCGGGCTGGGCCGTTCGATGACGGTGGCGGATACCAGCGCACGCATGCCGCAGGACTCGACCACCCGGGCGATCACATCGGGGTAGTAATACATGTCGACGAAAGTGGTCGTGCCGCCGCGGAGCATTTCCCAGCACGCCAGTTCGGTGCCGATGCGGACAAATTCCGGGTCCACGAATTCGATCTCGGCGGGGAAAATGTACTTGTTGAGCCAATCCACCAGGGCCATGTCTTCGGCCATGCCGCGCAACAGGGTCATGGCCGCGTGGGAGTGCCCGTTGATCAGGCCGGGCATGACGACCCGGTTGTCACCGCCGAGGACACTGGCCGGCGCGTAGCTGGAAAATATCTGTTCGATGGGCCCGATCGCGACGATCACCCCCTGGTTGACCACCACGGCCGCGTTTGTATAAACGCTACCGGCGGCGTCCATGCTGATGATGTGGTCACCCCTGATGATCAGGTCGGCCGCTTGTCTTGCCGGCTGTGCTGGGACCGCAGTTTCCTGCGCCTGCGCGTAGGCGCCCGGCAGCCCCAGCCACAGACTGGCCAGGCACGTCAGGATAACGGCGCCGGATGTACTTGTTGTCATTGTTTATATACCCCCTGCTTGTTCTTCATCAGGTACAGAAATCCGCCGGCAAGGGAACGCAGGCGGATCGGGCTTGCCGTTTGACACGGTTGGCTGGTCAGCCCGCCTTGCGGTCTCTCAGGACTTCGTCGAGGTCATCCAGTACCCTGGTAAGGTTGCGGACCACCGGTGCGTGGGCTGACCGCCCCTCGCCAATGCTGTCTGCAAGCGTGCGCTCCGTGTGCCGGAGTAAATCCAGGTTAAGCGACATTCCGCGTTTTTCCAGCACCTGGTTCAATTCTTTATGCCTGGCCAGCAGGTCTTTGCGGGTGACCTGGTAGGAATGTTCACAGAGTGCCTTGCGACTTTTGTAGCTGAAGATATTGGTGAAGAAAATTTTCTCATCCTGGCGGTGCGGTTCCAGCAGCAGCAGGTCGGCAAATGGATGGCTGCCATAGTATTTCCTGAAGCCGGCTTCCATGCGCGACTGGATCAGGGCACGGAACGTTTGTGACAAAATCAATGGCAACCCGCCACGGGCCAGCCTGCGGTCGGAAGCTTCGGCGTTCAGCCCCTTCTCGCCTGAATCGAACGGCACCAGCGGGTTGACGCCGATGAGCAGGTCCACACCCTCGTCCAGTGCGATGGATGCATGCAGGGTCCGGCGCAATGCGCCATCGACGTAAAAGTGCCCGTCGATTTCCACCGGCGGGTAGAGGCCCGGCAGCGCGGCGCTGGCCTGCACTGCGCGTGCAATGGTGACATCACGATGACCCTTGCTGCCAAAGCGCACGGCGGCGCCGCTGTCGAGGTCAACGGCCACGATGTAAAGCGCACACTTCAGCTGGTCGAATTCATTGCTGTGTCCGGTGACCCTGAAGGCATTTTCCAAAAAATCATGAATGGATTCGTTGTCGAAAACACCGCTGGGAATGATCTTGCCGAGCTCGCCAACCAGTTGCGTGATGCTGGTCGTGGCAGGATGGCGGAGCATTTGCAGCAGGTTACGGGTCAGTACCGCAGGCAGCATGGAAGCCCGTTGGAAATACTCCTTGAAGGCAGGCCGCATCAGGTGTTCGGGATCGAAGTGGATGCTGGCATACTCCTGGCACATGAATATCCTGC
>JBFZEL010000190.1:0-4915 GCA_041306925.1 Lysobacterales bacterium | reverse complement strand
GCTCGAGTGGTACTTCCGCAATGGCTCGCGCAGCAGCGGCCAGCTTGATCTCGGCTTGCCGGGCATCACGGCGCTGGTACCTGGCTTTTCCTATTCCTGGGTGAACTCTGCCGGGGACATTGGCGCGGTCCTGAATGCGCTCGCCACCGACTCCAAGCTCAAGATCGTTTCCTCGCCCCACATTACCGTGGCAGACAACCAGACGGCCAAGATCCAGGTCGGCGACCGTATTCCCACCATCAGCCAGTCACAGTCGGTGCCGGGAACCACGCTCGGCGTAATCAATACCGTGCAGTACACCGAAACCGGCGTGCTGCTGTCCGTGACGCCTCGGGTCAATGCCGGCGGTCAAGTCACCATGGAAATCAGTCAGGAAGTCAGCAATGCCATCCCGACCGAGACGTCCGGAATCGACTCGCCCACCATCCAGACGCGGAACGCCGACAGCACGGTCACCGTCAAGTCGGGCGAAACCATTATCCTTGCCGGCCTGATCCGGGAGGAAAAGACCAACACCAACCAGGGCTTGCCGTTCCTTGCGAAGATACCCATCCTGGGGGGCCTGTTCGGCACCCAGCAGTGGGGGGACAACCGCACAGAGCTCATCATCCTCATCACGCCCCGCGTGCTCACCGATACCCAGGATGCGGCCGCCATCACTGCCGAGTACCGCAAGCGGCTCACCGGACTCGAACCCTTGATCGAAGCGGCGCAACTGCCGGGTAACCCCATGGTTAATAAATTCAAGCAGTAGGCGTGGATTGCTTGAATCGGGTTTCGGACTTGCGTCCGGGCCCGGAATCCAGCCATCCCGATAAATCGGTTAGAATCTAAGCTGATTACTTTTTGTGCTGTAAGGCCGTGCAGCTAATTTTCTTCATAACCCTCGTCTTTCTAGCTGTCCCAGCGCATGCCGATGTGTATGCCCACGTAGATGCCAATGGCGTGGAGCATTACACCAATGCGCCGGAAGGCGATCAGTACCAACGCATATCCAGCTTGATGGAGGAGGTTGGGGGCGGCAATCGCGCGAATGCGCTGCCGTTGAAGGGCAATGTTGCCGCATTTGCCCCGGACATCGAAAAAGCCGCCGACGAGGCTGGTGTCGACGCTGCCCTGGTCCATGCCGTCATCACCGCCGAATCGGGCTACAATCCGGCGGCCGTATCGAAGGCAGGCGCGCAGGGACTGATGCAGCTTATGCCGGGAACGGCCAAGCGCTATGCGGTCAAGGACGCCTTCGACCCAAAACAGAATATTCGTGGAGGCACCCGTTACCTGCGCGACCTGCTTGTCATGTTTGACCACGACATCGAGCTCGCGGTCGCGGCCTACAACGCGGGTGAAAATGCCGTTATTAGACATGGCAGGAAAATTCCGCCTTATCGTGAAACCCGTGCTTACGTGCCGAAGGTTTTGCGTCTCTACAATAAATATAAAACCTTGCTCTAAGGTGCCTTTTGGCGCAATTGCGCGCGTCGAAATGTGGGTGACCCGGCAAACACAGCCGTTACCAATCAGTTATGGCCACGCGAACGCCGCGTTCGTGATCCATCCAAATCCTTTGATAGAGCCGTTCCAGATCCCGGGTGAAGCCCCGGGTGTCGAAAAGGGCCGACGTGGGAACGTTGGCAGCCAGTTTTTCCCGTAACGCTGCCAGTCTTTCGGGTGCCAGAGCAAGTTCCAGGGCCAAGTTGAAATAATCCTCCGGAGAGCTTGTGACCAATTCCGGCAGTCCGACGGCGTGGAGTTGGCTCGCAGCCATCCGGCTGACATAGGTTTCACCCATAAGCGTGATCATGGGCACGCCGGCACGCAAAACATTGCTGCCGGTTGCCCCGGATCCGTAGGGGAAAGTGTCAAGTGCCAGATCCGCCAGCTGAAGCCGGGCAAGGTGCTCGGGCATGGGCAGCTTCGGGCCGAAAACCAGACGTTCTGCGGCGATTCCGCGATTTGCTGCTTCACTTCGCAGGTTGTCGATGGCCGAAACATCCTTGGGACGCTGCAGCCACAGAACGCTGCCGGGTACCGATTGGAGCAGCTTGCACCAGAGCGAGAACATCGCGGGCGTGAGCTTGTAGGCCTGGTTGAACGAGCAGAACACCAGCCCCTGTTCTGGCAACCCAACTTCCTGGCGATTTGGCTTTGAGCCGACAGGGAGTCTTGTGTCGTTCGGTTGATAGCAATGGGGCATCCAGGCAATCGTCTCGCTATAGTTGGCGGCGTATTCCAGCGGTGTCAAAACTGCATCGCCGATGATGTAATCGGCCAGGCGCTGCAAACCCAGCGTCCCGGGATAGCCAAGCCAGTTGACGATGATGGGTGCGGGGCGTAGGGCAGTGATTGCGGGCTTGGCATGGCCGGTATGGCCACTCAGATCGACCAGAATGTCGATTTCGTCGTTGGCGATGCGCTTGGCCACATCGATTTTCGCCATTGACCGGAGGTCATGAAAATGCTCGCATGCCCGCTCTATCCTTTGTCGGTAGGCGTCCTGGCTACTGGGTCCGATTGAGTAGGCATATATCTCGAAGAGCTCCCTGTTATGGGTTTCGAATGCACCCACCAGCAAGTGCATGACGGCGTGCTCATGAAAGTCGGCGGACAGGTACCCGATCTTCAACCGTTCGTGGGATCGGCGCACGGTAGGTTCGACCAGTGGTGGCGCCTCCAGGTAAGGGTGCAGAGACCTTGTTGCTGTCAGTTCGGATGCCCGACGTTGCTGCGCTGGTCCTAATTCGGGGAGCGACAGAACCATCAGGGCTGGAATGCCATTCACGCCCTCCGTAAGCGACTGGGCAATCGCTTCAGCATCTGCATCCGCTTTTGACCAGTCGTAGCAGTTCCGGGCGCAGCTCACGGCTTGCCCCAGCGCATGGCCGTAGTCGGGTTGCAACGACAGCGCTTTGCGATAGGCTTTTTCCGCTTCGGCAAAACGATGGGATTCTCTGAGCAGGTTGCCGTAGTTGTTGAAAAGGTCGGCCGAATCGGGGCGGACGGCCAACGCCTTGCGATAGGCCTGCTCCGCCTGCTCGAAATGGCCGCTGAGGCTGAGCTGGTTGGCTACGCAATTCAAGGCGTCAGGATGCTCAGGCGAGAGTTCGAGCGTACGATGGAAAGCTGCCATCGCGGCCCCCTGTCTGCCCTGCTCGAGCAGCAGCATGCCCAGGTTGCAATAGGCATCGGCATAATCCGGCCGGAGTGCAATGGCCTTGCGATAAGCCTGATCCGCCTCGTCAAGCCGCAGGCTGTCTATGAGCACATTACCCAAGTCGTTATAAACGTCGGCCTGGTTAGGCTGAATTTTCAAAGATCGACGAAGGACAGCCTCAGCCTCGTCAAGGCGATCCTGTTCTGCCAGCAACAATCCCAGGTTATAGAGTGCACTCAGATTTGTCGGCGCAATGCCCAGAGCTTTCCTGTAGGCGCGCTCCGCATCATCGAAGCGCTGTGTCGAGCGATACAGATTGCCTATGTTGATCAAGGTGTCCGGATCGCCAGGGGCCAGGTCGAGTGCGTGCCTGAGCGCGGTTTCGGCATCGTCGAACCGTTTGGCATCCTGCAGGACCAGGCCGAGATTGACATACGCATTGGCGTAGTCGGGCTGGATCTCGATGGCCAAACGCAAGTAGGTTTCGGCCTTGTCCGTCAGGCCGAGCGGGCGGGCGCAGACCGCGGCGAGATTCAGCAGGCTGGGCTGGGGCGGCGATTGCGCCAGGAGTGGCCCGGTTAGCTCCAGGGCCTTTTTGAATTGCCCCTGATTGAACAGTGCAAAAGCCTGTTGAGCGGTAGCGATGTATTCAGGAGGGAGTTGCATGGGAATGAGAGCGTACAAAATCCAATTCTAATTTATCAGCTTGTGTGGATCGCTTCTGATTGCTGGAGTGTCGTGGCCACACCGGCTGTTTACCAGGGTGCGGCAACTGATCGTGTTGACGCAGGGACGCCCGCTTGGTAGTGTGCGCGCTGTCATTTCGGAACGTAAGACATACGGCAATCAAGTTCAGCGCCACTGATAGACAGGGCACCGAAAGAACCCAGAGTTTCATTCCGCGATGATGCCTCTACCAAAATGGGGCAGTGCCTGGACATGATTTCTTTGATTCACTTAAATGGAGGTGGGATCTAGTGCTTAATGCAGGTAGCCGTTTGGCGATCTCAAGAGTTGGCCTGACGTGTGTGGTCTCGCTGTCGCTGACGGGTTGCGTCACCCTGCAACCTGAAGACAGCGAAAAATGGCGCACTTCGCAGCGTCCTATACTGGAAGAGCGGGCAGAGGCACGGTGGGATGCCCTGATCAAAGGCGATTTCGAGAAAGCCTATTTGTTTAGAACGCCGGATTATCGGGCTGTTGTAAGTTCGCAACAATACAAGGGCAAGTACGGACGCGTTGCAGGCTGGCGCATGGCGGACGTAGTTGACGTCAGTTATGATGACCCCACCGTTGCTACTGTTTCGGTGGAAGTTAGTTACCGGATTAGTCTTCCCGGTACAGGAGGGGAATCAATCGAAACCCAAAAAGCCATCTCCGAAAAGTGGATATACAAAGACCGGAAGTGGTGGTATACCTCCAACTAACATCTGGGCATCGCTAAAGTGTTAAACTAGAATGCCGATGACGTTGGTGACAAGTGTTGTAGCTGGGGCCAAACGCTTGGCTTAACTTTGATGTTTTTTTTACCTTGCAAGGAGTAGAAAGTAATGAAAATGAATATTCGTAAAAAACTCGTGAACCTGGCTGTGGCATCGGCATTGTCCGGCGCTGCCATGGTGTCGGCTCCGGCTATGGCCTTGAGCGTCTCTGATGACAACCTGGGTCAGGTTCTTCTGTTCCCTTACTACACCGTCAAGAACGGTTTCGACACGCTCTTCTCCATCACCAACACTTCCGCCCAAACAGCGGTCATCAAGGTTC
>JBFZEL010000189.1:0-7172 GCA_041306925.1 Lysobacterales bacterium | reverse complement strand
CGGCTAAAAAAAAGCCCGCGACGCGGGCTTTTTCCATGATTAATGCAGCTCTATCAACCGAGCTTTTCCTTGATGCGGGAAGCCTTGCCTTCCAGGTCGCGCAGGTAGTAAAGCTTGGCACGGCGGACGTCGCCACGGCGTTTGACCGTAACCGAATCGATCAACGGGCTGTTGGTCTGGAAAACACGTTCAACACCTGTTCCGTGTGAAATCTTACGCACGGTAAAAGCGGAATTCAGACCACGGTTTTTAATCGCGATGACGATGCCTTCAAAGGCCTGTAAGCGTTCGCGGTCACCTTCTTTAACTTTAACGCTGACAACGACGGTATCACCGGGGCTGAATTTCGGTAACTCACGGGTCACTTGCTCTGCGTTGATTTGCTCAATGATATTCATCGTTTTGTCCTTTCCAATTTAGCCACTTGTGGCCTTTAACAATCAATTTCCAATTCATGACGAAATTCTTTTAACAGCAACTCCGCCTCTCTATCCATTTGCCTGCCTTCCAGCAGGTCCGGTCGCAACTGCCAGGTCCTGCCCAGCGCCTGCTTCCTGCGCCAGCGGCGAATCGCTTCATGGTCGCCTGACAACAGCACTTCCGGTACTGCCTTTCCACCCGCCACTTCGGGCCGGGTGTAATGCGGATGATCCAACAGGCCATCCACAAACGAATCCTCAACCGCCGACTGTTCGTGTCCCAGTACGCCCGGTATCAGCCGGGTTACCGCATCGATTACGACCGCAGCAGCCAGTTCACCGCCGCTGATGACGTAATCACCAATCGACCATTGCTCATCGATCTCAGACTCGATCAGTCTTTCATCGATGCCTTCATAACGCCCGCAAACAAGTATCAATCCCTGTCTGCCCGCCAGCTCATTTACACCCGCCTGGTCCAATTTGCGGCCCTGCGGACTCAACAGGCTCACAAGTGTCCCGTTGGTGTGTTCATTTTTCACTGCGGCGATGGTCGAACCCAGGGGCTCCACGGCCATCACCATGCCGGGACCACCGCCATAAGGCCGGTCATCCACCGTCCGGTGCCTGTCGGTCGCGAAATCACGGGGATTCCAGGTTTTCAGCACCACCCGGCCTTCCCTGATTGCGCGGCCTGTAACACCAAGCCCCGCCAATCCTTCCAGCGACTCGGGAAACAGTGTGATCACGTCAATACGCATGATGTTCACCGTGCCCCACTAGAAATCAGGATCCCAGTCGACCTCTATCTCGCCACTTTCAAGGTCAACACGGGTAACGTATTGACCCTGCACGAACGGTACAAGGTGTTCCCGGTTTCCCCGGACCACCAGCACATCATTCGCACCGGTTTCCATCAGTCTGACCACCCGACCCAGCAACACGCCCTCGGTGGTCTTGACTTCCAGGCCTTCAAGATCAGACCAGTAGTACTCACCTTTAGCGGCTACCGGCAACTGGCCACGTCTGACAAAAATCTGTGACCCTACCAGGGTGGCGGCCTGCTCACGGTCTTCAAAACCAGGCAACAATACGGCCAGTCCCTTACCCTGTAAACGCCCGTCAACGATACTGACAGGTTTATTGCTCTCGCCCAACAACCAAGGCTGGTACTGAAGTATCGCTTCCATCGGCCTGGTCCAGGAATGCACCTTGACCCATCCTTTCACGCCGTGAACCGCGGAAACGTAACCAAGCGCTACAATTTTATGCGCGCTTTTCACGCGAACCCTGCGACGTCAGTCGCGTGCCTTTCAGGCTGCAGCGCTGCCTCGGACCTGTGAAACCAGGCTCTGTACGCGCTCACTGATCTGCGCACCAACGCCAGTCCAGTGATCAACGCGTTCCAGATCAAGTCGCAGACGTATTTCCTGGCCACGGGCCAGCGGGTTATAAAAGCCGATCCTTTCAATACGACGTCCATCACGTTTGCTGCGCGCGTCCGCTACCACGATGTGATAGAAAGGCCGCTTTTTAGCGCCACCACGCGCCAATCGAATCTTTACCATTCCCTAAAACCTTTTTGCTTAAACCAATTAATTGGCCGGATTTTCCTGTTGACCGTAATCACACAGATAAAACCAGGACTACTACCGGCCACACGGATATACGCCCGCTTTCCCGGCTCCACGAAACAGAGCATTCTAACTATGTTTGTAACAAAAGAAAACAACCGCTTGTGTTTTTCTCAAACAGGCCCATCTTGCCAGGGCCCGGTGATCGCAAAGGTAATACCCGGGTTGTACAGATTAGCGAACATCCACTGGCCATCCGTGGAGAAGCAGACCCCGGCCCACTCGCTGTCGAGCGCAGTCGTTGCGAGATCATGGCCGGCATGGACACCTTCCAATTGCGGATTGGTCTGGCAGAAGGCGAACAGGCCGTCCTGCGCATTGAACCCGGCGATAAATTGCGCGCTGGTAAAGATACCTGGGCGGTCTTCGCAGATCATCAGGCTGCCCCGCGGACTGTAAATGATGTTGTCAGGACCGCTGAACCTGTCGTGTTCGCTAGCTTCAAAGACAAGTTCCAGGAGACCCTCGGCGATATCCAGCTGGAAAATCTGTCCGGACCTCGCCTGGCCACCAGCCTTTGATGTAAAGAAAATCGACCGCTGGTGTAAACCGCAACCCTCGAGCGAGACGAACGGGGTGCCGCCATTCGCGATGCCCTGGCTCACGACACCCGCACCATCGTGCTTACCGTTGGTATGCCCCTGCCCCGGTTCGGCGATATCGACCCAATCGACCGCCATTGGCGCATTCAAAGGCACCTTGTAAGTCAAATCACGGACACCATCCACTTTCAGCATTTGCAGCTTTCCGCCCGCCTGCAGGTTACCCGCCACATCGGGTATGAAACGGTAAAAGCCTGCATAGGGCTCAGTGTCTTCGGTCATGTAGACGACCCCGCTTGCGGGATCGACCGTTGCGGCCTCGTGGTAAAACTGACCCATTGGAATGATCGGACGTGGTTCTGATTCGCCTTCGGGGTGGACCTCGAAAACGTAACCATGTGGTTTTTGCGCGTTTTTAAGGCGCCAGAATTTTTGTCTCAGATCTCCGCCCAGGTGCATCAGTCCGGGTGTAAAAGGGGCTTCTTCGCAGGATAACCAGGTGCCCCAGGGCGTGACCCCGCCAGCGCAATTGTTGAGCGTGCCGGCGAGGCTGATCCACGAATCCACCAGTCGCTCATTTCGGGTATCGAACCTGAGCGTGCAGGTCCCGCCCCCGGTAACATCCCATGCCTTTCGCGGTTCTCCGATAGGCCCGCTTGAGCCGCGCAGTTCCTGATTGCGAACCAGCGTAACAACAGCGTTTTCGCTGCTGACCACGCCCATGCCGTCACAGGCCCCCGGTCCCGGATAACCATCACCGAGCGACTCACCGGCCCAGGCAAAACTGTGGTAGCGGAATCCTTGCGGCAGTTTCAAAAGTGGCAGACCGGTGGTCTGGTCTCTGACCACCTTGAGCGGTCCGAGTACCGGATGTGCACCCGGTGGTTTACCATGCTGGACAAGCCGCGACCAGGCGGTGACCCCGAGACCCAGGCCGCCGGCCACAACCAGGCCATGTTTCAGAAAACGGCGTCTGTCAGACCTGACCATTCAATTGTCCAGATTTCAGGGGAATCGGCCCCGCGGCATCTGGCCCTTGAGGCTGGCGAGTTTTCGCATCATGCCCTTCATCCCGCCCTTGCCAAATTTTTTCATCATCCGCTGCATCTGGGAAAACTGCTTGAGCATGCGGTTAACGTCCTGGATCTGGGTGCCGGAACCCGCCGCAATCCGCTTCTTGCGCGAACCACGGATGACATCGGGAAAGCTCCTCTCCTGTGGTGTCATGGAGTTGATGATGGCGATCATGCTGATGGTCTGTTTATCGTTAACCCGGTTCTTGACCATGTCAGGCAATTCGCTCATTCCCGGCATTTTGTCGACCAGGCTGCCCAGGCCGCCCATGTTTTGCATCTGCTCCAATTGGCTGCGGAAATCCTCCAGGTCAAAACCCTGGCCTTTCTTGATCTTGCTTGCGAGCTTTTCGGCTTTTTCCTGATCGACGTGCCGCTGCACGTCTTCGACCAGTGACAATACGTCACCCATGCCCAGGATACGCGAAGCGATACGTTCGGGATGAAATGGCTGGAGCGCCTCGGTTTTTTCACCAGTACCGACAAACTTGATCGGCTTGCCGGTGATCTGCCGCACCGACAGGGCCGCACCGCCACGGGCATCACCATCCGTCTTGGTCAGGATTACACCGGTAAGCGGCAAGGCGTCGTTAAAAGCCCGGGCCGTATTGGCGGCATCCTGACCGGTCATGCTGTCAACCACGAACAGGGTCTCGTGAGGCTGGACGGCAGTGTGCAACTGGCGGACCTCTTCCATCATATCTGCGTCGATGTGCAGACGCCCGGCAGTGTCGACCAGCAACACGTCAACGAATTGCTTCCTGGCTTCATCCAATGCCCGCCTGGCAATCGTGACGGGTTCGTCGCTCACACTGGATGGGTGGAAAAGAACACCCACCTGTTCGGCGAGCGTTTTCAACTGATCGATGGCCGCCGGACGGTAAACGTCACAACTGACGACCATGACTTTCTTTTTCAGTTGTTCCTTGAGGTGCTTGGCCAGCTTGGCACTGGTGGTGGTCTTACCCGAGCCCTGTAAGCCTGCCAGCAGCACAACGACTGGCGGGCTCGCCTTCAGATCGAGGGCCTCGTTCTCTTCACCCATGATCCGGACCAGTTCGTCGTGGACGATCTTGACCAGGGCCTGGCCGGGCTGGAGACTGCTGATGACCTCTTGTCCCAGGGCCCGTTGTCTGACATGGCTGATGAACGATTGCACAACCGGCAACGCGACATCGGCCTCGAGCAATGCTATCCGGACTTCACGCAGGGTTTCCCTGATACTGTCTTCGGTCAAGCGTCCCTTGCCACGCAATTTTTGCATGGTCTGGGTCAAGCGTTGTGTCAGGCTATCAAACATTAATTTACTCCATGATTCGGCAGTCGGTTATTATAGCGGGTGACACCTTCGAATCAGCACAGAATTCACCATGCATGACAAGATTTTATTGATGACCGCGATCTGCTACCTGGCAGCCGGCATCCTGCTTTACATAGCAGTAGCGGAGCGCTCTTTGACCATGCGCAGACTGGCGGCCGCGGTCACGCTGTTGGGTGTGGTCCTGCACGTTTGGGCCGAAAGCCACCACTGGCTGACCCCGACCTCGCCGCATGTCAGCCTTTTGAATATCCTGTCGTTGTGCGCCCTGGTCACGGTCGCCATACCCCTTGTCACGTACCCGCTGCGTAACAGCCTGTTCGATGCCAGCCTGGTCGCCTTGCCCATATCCGTGCTGATTTTGATTGCCGAAGGGATACTTACTGCACCGGTTCTGGAAATCAGCCATACAACCGCACACACGACAGCACACATCTTCACGTCCGTGATCGCCTTCGGTGTGCTCAGCGTTGCCGGTGTATACGCAATTTTTGTCGCCCTGATCGACCACCTGTTACGTCGTCACAATTTTAATAAACTGGTGCAAACCCTGCCGCCGCTCGAAACCATGGAAGGACTCCTGTTTGCCCTGATAAAAATCGGATTTGCCGTATTGACCGTCGCGTTGGCGACCGGTCTGGTATATGTCGATGACCTGTTTGGTCAGCACCTGGCCCACAAGACCATCTTGTCAATTTTTGCCTGGCTGGTCTTTGCCTTGCTGTTGTGGGGGCGCTGGAAAAGAGGCTGGCGCGGACGGGTTGCCGTGCGCATGACACTCGCAGGAATTGCCCTGTTGCTGCTATCTTATTTCGGCAGCAAGCTGGTGTTGGAAGTTCTGCTGGAGCGCAGCTGGCACATTCAGGACTGAAGCTAAACCAGCTCACACAGGAATTTAAAACTGATTTGGACGATATTCCGCTAGCCAGTCTGTATATAACGCTGTTAATTCTGATCGTGCTTTCCGGCTTTTTTTCGAGTTCGGAAACCAGTTTGATGGCTATCAACCGTTACCGCCTGAAACACCTGGCCAATAGTGGCTATCGTGGTGCGCGTCTTGTACAGAAGTTGCTGACCCGACCCGAGCGCCTGATCGGCCTGCTCCTGTTGGGTAACAACATGGTCAAAATCATGGCGGCTTCAATCGCCACCGTGATCGCCATCCACCAGTTTGGTGACTACGGCATCTGGATTTCGACCCTGGTGATGACGGTCGTCGTAATGATCTTTGCTGAGGTTGTCCCCAGAACACTGGCTGCGTTGCATCCGGAAAAAGTTGCTTTACCGGCTTCCTACGTACTGGTTGCATTGCTCAAGGTGGTGAATCCTGTCGTTTGGCTGGTCAACTCATTTACTAACCGTCTGCTGAGCCCGTTTGGTGTCAAGACTGATGTCGTGGCGCTCGAACGCCTCGACCGTGACAAACTGAGGACGCTGTTCACCGCAGGCTGGAAAATCTCTGATGACCATCAGCGTATGCTGGTGAACATCCTGGATCTGGAACATGCAACCGTGGAAGACGTCATGGTTCCGCGCGGGGAGATTGTCGGTATCGACCTGGATGATGAGTGGACCGACATACTTAACCAGTTGACGCAAACGTTGTACACACGCATGCCGGTTTACCGAAAGAGTATCGATAACGTCGTGGGTGTGATCCACATCCGCAGTGTCATTGCGAAACTTTCTGTTGGCAATCTCAATTTTGAGGAGTTGCAACATTCGGTGCGCCCCCCCTACTTCATACCTGAAGGCACACCGCTGACCCGGCAGTTGCTCGAATTCCAGGCAAAGGAACGGCGCATGGCGTTGGTTGTTGACGAGTACGGGGATATACAGGGATTGGTCACGCTGGAGGACATGCTTGAAGAAATCGTTGGCGAATTCACCAGCGGGGGCCGTGGTCGCTTACGCACCATGCGCCAACTGGACGACGGCAGTTACCTGGTCGATGGTGGCACCAGTTTGCGCACCCTGAACCGCCGTCTCAACTGGGACCTGCCTTTTGACGAGGCGCATACGCTCGGCGGCCTGCTGATCGAAGAGCTTGAAGCCTTCCCGGACGGCAAGTGCAGTATCCAGATCGGGGAGCACATCATGACCATCGTTGATATCAGCGACAATGTCGTCAACAAGGTGCTGGTCAAACCAAACCAGCTGCGGAACGTCTGATAAATGCTCTATAA
>JBFZEL010000188.1:0-7678 GCA_041306925.1 Lysobacterales bacterium | reverse complement strand
GTACTGGCCATCGATGTAGGCGCCGGCCTGGTGATAACCCCACATGCCGGAGCCGGTCTGGTTCTGATCGTAGGATATGAGGTTGACCATCAGGTTGAAATTGTCGGTGGGTTGCCACTTGGTCATCCAGCGCACGTACTGCTGCCGCCTGTCACGCAGGTCGTCGGCGTCGCCTTCGAGTACCCCGTTGTCGACATAACCCGAATGAATGTCATAGCGGGCGGCGATACGCGTGGACAGCGTTGCTGTGACCGGCACGTTCAGCATGGCATCGAAGCGGGTCCCGTCGGTAGAGCCGAATTCCCCTTCAAAAGCGGCGTCCCAGCCGCTCGCGTCGGGTTCATTGCTGGTGATGTTGATGGCGCCGCCAAAGGCGTTGCGCCCGTACATCACGCCCTGCGGTCCGCGCAGGACCTCGATCGACCTGACATCGACGTAGGGTTCCAGGGCCTGGGTGGTCGTGGCCACGCTGACGCCATCTTCATAGATCGCCACCACCGGGTCCGCCTCGGTGCCGGTGCGGTGGGTGCGGGTGCCGCGGATCGCGACCTTGGCTTCATTGCCTGCCTGTCCGTACTGCATATTGGGCACCTGGTCGGCGATGCGGGTGATGTCGCGGATCCGGCCACGTACCTGGTCATCTGGCAGCAGGCGTGTGACCGAGGCCGGTTCGTTTTGTGTCTCGGCTGTAAACTTTTCCGCTATGACGTCCGCCTGTGCGACGGGGGTCTGCGGGTTGGAGGCGTCGTAAAGGGGCTGGCCCCGCACCGTCTGGTCCTTGGCGTCAACGGTTTGTGCACCAGTCGCAGCGGCGAGCGTGGCGTTTTTGTCCTGCAGCTGCGTGATGGTGCCCTGGGCCCTGGCGAGTTCGGCTTCGAGTTCAGCCACCTTGTCCTTCGCCTCGGACAATTCTTTCTGCAGCGCCTGTACACGCGCCCCGGCCTCCGAACCGGTGTCACTCGCGTAGGCAATTTGCATAAAGACGCTGGCCATCAACACCTGGATCAACACAAAGGCCCGGGTTTTCATAATGTCTCTCTTTAAAATAAGTTATTGATATCTATTGAATAATAGAATCTGGTCGTGTGAAATTAAAGTGTCCATGACCTGACGACGTCCGCCGCGGCCTTGAAATCTGCCGCGTCATCGACCTCACACCAGCTCAGGCCATGGATCCGGCAAATACCGACAATGCCCTTGCTGGCCAGTTGATCAATGGCGGACAGGTACCACAATTTGAGTGCATCCGACTTGTCCATCATTTCTTCCAGCTTGGCGGTGAAAGCATCTGCGCCCTCCTGGTTAAAAACCATCAGGCCGATGCTCTCGCCGTGGACCAGGCTGATATCCAGTTGTTTGCTGACCTTGAGCAGGCGGTCGCCATCGGCGATGATTTTCATATCGTCGAGGTCGTAATGGGATTTGCTGTCGCTGGTCAGGGTAATTGGAAATCCCTTGTCGTTGGCGAGCAGGCGTTGCAGCACGGCGGCCTCGAAAAGGGTATCGCCATTCATCAGCACGAATGGCCCGTCCATTTCAAAACGCGCTTCCCAGCAGGTGCCAAGGTTGTCCGTATGGGCGAACATCGGGTTATGCAGCGTGCGCACGTTGACGCCACTGACTTTTTCGACGACGGCATCGACCCTTTCGTTCGCAAAACCCGTGACCACAACCACTTCGTCAACATCGCATCGTTCGATCTGGCTCAGTTGCCATTCCAGAATTGATATACCGTGAAGGGGCAGACAGCACTTGGGCATGTTCGAGGTCAAAGGCATCAAGCGGCGCCCCTGGCCTGCGCTAAGTATGATCGCTTTCAAAAAAAATCCTTTGTCTACTTTGCGGCATTGAAAAAACTGGTGCATTAGAACATGAATACCCATAATCTTCAAAATGCAGAATTGCTACAATTCACTGTGATGTGTCAGCCGTTTTGCTATACAGACCGGGTTACCCGAAATTCACCGATCAACAAGCCTGGCGGGCAGCTTGATAAACTAGCGAGTTTGGAAAATGTTAATTGATCTTGAGAAGGCTGCCGACGACCTGTTACTGGACGCCGAAATCTGTATTGTGGGCGCCGGGGCGGCAGGTGTCGCACTGGCCAGGGACCTGATGAAAGCCGGTCGGGACGTGTGTCTGCTGGAAGCCGGTGGTCTGGACTTCGATGAGCAAACCCAGTCCATTTTCAAGGGCAGCAACATCGGCATGGAATATTACGATCTCGACCATTCCCGGCTGCGTTTTTTTGGCGGCACGACCAACATATGGGGTGGCCGCAGTATTCCGCTGGACCCCATCGATTTCGAGAAACGCGACTGGGTGCCCTACAGTGGGTGGCCGATCACGCTGGACGAATTGATACCTTTTTACAAAATCGCCCACGACTCACTTGAGTTGGGCGAATATGCCTATGAAAACGGTGTTTGGGACCAGCTCAACCTGAGTCCCATCAATTTTGATCCCGCCGCGATCAACCACCGTTTCTGGCGTTTCGATGCCCTCAAGGAGCGCTTCAACCGCAGTCGCAGCAACGACCTGATCAATGCGCCCAATGTGCGTATTGTCCTGCACGCAAACGTGGTCGGCCTGCGCGCCACGGAGAATGCCTCGGCGATTGCGCGTGTGGACGCCAGCACCCTGCAGGGCAGGGGCTTGCAGGTCAAGGCGCGCCATTTTGTGCTGGCCTGCGGCGGGATAGAGAATGCGCGGTTGCTGTTGATGTCCAGCGACGTCGAAGCCAACGGGATCGGTAACCGGCATGACCAGGTCGGCCGCTATTTCATGGAGCACCCGCACGGCAGGATTGCGCATATCGAAACCCGGGATCCGGCCGCCATCTGGGGCCTTTACCGTAAACGCTATCCGGCAACGGATGTGCCGGTGGCGCCCGCGCTGGTCCTGCCGCCCGCATTGCAAAAACAGCTGGGTGTGCTCAACAGCGCCGCTACGTTCAAGTTGGAGCGGGACCCGCGTAAAGGCGCGACCATGAGCAGGCGCGTCGACCTTAACGTCAAGCGCAGCGTCTCACCCAACCGGCGCGGTCGCAGCCTCTGGCACGCCTGGCGTGGCAGCCTGGGCTGGCTGCAGCGTCATCTCTCCATGACCATGTTGCGGCTGGCTGTCAAAGCGACCGGCATGGGTCTCAACGTCATGGCCAGGGCCGAACAGGCCCCGAACCCCGACAGCCGCGTATGCCTGTCAACCGAAAAGGACGCACTGGGTTGCCCGAGGGCGGATCTCGACTGGCGACTGTGCGCCCTGGACAAGGAAACCATGCTGCAGTTTGGCAAAACCCTGCAGCGCGAGTTCGAGCGACTCGGGCTGGGTAAAGTAACCACCTACCCGTGGCTGGAAGACGGCAAACCGGAATGGCCGCTGGACCTGAGCGTCGGCAACCACCCCATTGGCGGTTACCACCACATGGGCACCACCCGCATGAGCGATTCGGCAAGATCCGGTGTCGTGGATGCCAATTGCACGGTGCACGGCTATCACAATCTGCACATCGCCGGCAGTTCGGTGTTTTCAACCGGCGGCTGGGCCAACCCGACTCTGACCCTGCTGGCGTTGACACACCGGCTGGGCGCACACCTGAACCGCCTGATGGGTAAATGAGGGACGAGTCACAGGACTCTAGGAAAGCTCTGATTAATGCCATCCTGGCATTATCAGAGCACGGCAGCCGAAAAGTGTGATTTTCGACTGCCTTACAAATCAACGGCTTGGCGCCGCCGATTTGGCGACACATCCATGTGTCGCGGGAACCTCTGAATCAATCAGAGGTTCCCTAGGCCGTACCGGTGAGGATTTTTTCGGCCAGTTGCTGATCCTCGATCGAATCAACATCAACAGCTGCCCTGGCAAAACCGACTTTGACGTGGCCGATACGGCAACCTGAGGCCGCGGACAAGCCGTTCAAGGCGTTTTCCAGGCTCAGCCGTCTGAGCAGGTAGAGCACCAGTGCCAGCAGGCCAAAGCGCCGGGCAATACGCCACGGATGCTTGCGGTCCGCTTCTGCCTGGCGCCAGAAATCCAGCGCCCTCAGACCTTGTGGATTCATGATCGCAAACAGGTTGCTGCCGCAGAACTGTCCGTTGGAAAACTTCAGCACGGTACGTCTGGACTGCGGCCAGGCGGCCTTGACCAGTGCATAAGGCACAAAACCGATGACGAAATCATATCCCGGAACTCCGCCACCGGGTGACGCGGCAGACTTTTCGGCAGCATGCCGCGGGCTCAGCGCAAGTGCCTGGCCGCAGAAATCATCGACGATTTCACCGTCCAGCAGGGCATGGTCGCCGGCGGTCAGCAGGGCCGGGTAATGGTCGAGCTTTGCCAGTGCCGCAAGGGCGCTGGCGGCGGGTCCACTGGCAGGGGACAGCCATGCAAAACCCGGTTGCTGCAGCAGATCCTGCAACGCCTCGTTGCCGTTGATGGCCTCGGCCGATGGGCCGCAGATGATCCCGCCCCCGGACCGGTGACTGTCTTCGATGGCCTGGATCACGCGCGCCAGCGCCGGTTTCCCGGCCACCGGAACCATGACGCTGGCCGACAGGTTGAATGCATGGCTGAGTGGACTGCCGCCTGGGCGTTCACCCGCCAGGATCACCGCACGGTAGGGTCTGGTCTGATCAGTCATGTCCCGGGCCGGCCGGTATTTGCAGGCCGGTGCTTGCGGCGCCGGTACTTGCGGTGCCGGTACTCTGGCTACAGGCTTTTTTCATACATGCGGTAACGTTTTGTTATCCGTCCACCGACACTCTCGATGATATTTCTGACACCGTGGTTGTGGTCCAGTACCCAGGACATTTCCACACGCTCAAGCCCCCTGGCTTTACCTGCCTCCATGACTTCATTGATGATCATGTAGGCCAGGGCCGGCCCGAAACGCGTATTCTGGTATTTTTGTCTCACGCCCATCAATGCCACCCGCGCCGATTTGGGGAAGTTGACCTTTAGACGCCAGAATAACCTGGCCCACCCAAATGGCAGCAAACGGCCATCAAGATCCGCGATGGCTTCGTTGATGTTCGGCAACAGCACGATAAAGGCGGAGTCCTCGCCGTCAACTTCCGCAATCTGGATAAAGTCCCCGGGTGCAGCCAGCAGCAGTTCCCTGCCGATCATGCCGAACTCCTCGCGCGTAAAGGGGGTGAAATTCCAGTTGTTTTTCCAGGCGTCGTTAAAAATATCGCGCATCGACTCCAGTTCGGCGGGCTTTGCCTTGAGATTCAGTTTTCTGACCTTGATCCGGTCGCTGCTCCTTTCGATCAGAGCACGCATGACCCTCGGGATCGCCAGCGTTCCGCCATCGAGTCCGTAGGCGAGCAAATCCTGTGCGGGCCGATACCCGCAGCGTTCTATGGCTGCGCCATAATAAGCCGGAGCGTGCCCCGTCATGACATACGGAGGCGTGTCAAATCCTTCCACCAGCACACCCAGGTCCTGGTTGATGCTGAGGTTGAACGGACCAACCACCTGTGCCATCCCCTGGTCCCGCAACCAGGATTCAGCCGTGGCGAACAGCGCCTTGAAGACCTCGTCCTCGGCGGGTGCTTCAATCAATCCAAAAAAACCGGTTTTTGTTTCATGTTGTTGCAGGTGCAGGTCATCGATCTGCGCTGAAATACGTCCGACGGGCTGGCCGTTGCGGTACGCAACCCACGCGCACCACCGCGCGTGCCTGAAATAGGGATGGCTGGCTGAAAATGCTTCCTTGCGCTCGAATAACAGTGGCGGCACCCAGTTGGGGTCGTCTTTATAGATACGCCAGGGAACGCGGATAAAGGCTTTCAAATCCCGGTTGTCTGAAACCTCCCTGATCTCGAGCCTGTTGTTAGGTGCATGCTTCATGATTGGTTTCCAACAATTTCCGACCGCCCCGCCGCCTGCATGTGCGAAGCTTGCCATAAAACTCCGGCTGTTTCATTTGGGAACCCGCCTGATCGCGGAATAAATATCGAGATAACGTTTGCCGAGGCTCTTCCAGTCCATACCGGTCGTGAACTGCAGGGCTGCCGAGGACAGTTGCTCCCGCAGTTCCTTTGACTCGGCCAGTTCCATGATCCGGTTGGTCATGCTCAGCCAGTCATTGCATATGAAAGCCTCGCGCCCGTTGACGGCAGGAATGCCCTCGATGCCCTTTGCGGTGCTGACAACGGGTAGTCCGGCTGCAAAACAGTCGATGATTTTCATACGCGTACCGCCACCCTCACGCAACGGTATGACCGCCAGGTCACAGGCTTTAAGCCAGGGACCCACTGCGTCCACGCTGCCGGTGAAATGGATGTTGGGATCAATGCTGTTGAGCGGCGGGTCACGCCCGATGGCGATGACGTGGAACGAAAAACGCCCGCCGTGAAGTTTTGGCAACAGGATTTCGGCAAAAACCTGCAGGGCGTCACGGTTCGGCGGGTACGAAAACGTGCCGTGGAACGCGAGTAAAATCGCATTATCCGGCAGGTTGAACATTTTCTGCAGCGAGTCCTGTGCCGGCAGCCTGAACGGTTCGGGGTTGAATCCGTGCGGGATGGTATTGAGCAACCAGGGTTTCACGCCATCCCTCTGCAGTTGCGCCCGGTCGTTGTCCGAAACGCATACGACGGCATCGGCGCGGTTGCAGAGATCGATTTCGATGGCCCGCAGGTTGTGGAATTGCCGTTCGGAAAGTTCGGCTACCTGCGCCTTGAGCCGGGCATATTCAACATTGTGCTCAACCAGCACGACCGCCGCGTTGAGGATTTCCCGCGCATCGATGCAGGGTTTCGCATAGGCCGGAAATTCGGCCTGGAGAATACCCGCGTTGAGCTTCCTGGCCACGTACAGGCAGTGCCAGAAAAAACTGCCGTCGGTCAGCGGCAGGTACAGAAAGCTGTTGCTCTCGGGCAGGTCCTTGCTGTAGTGAAGCAGGCGGGCCAGCGGACGCGGCAGGCTCAAAAAACGCAGCCAGAACGGCAGGGTGCGGCGCTCTTGCAGGCCATTTTCGAACAGCCACCAATATCTCCGGTCATCGCTGACGATGCCGACCCTGCGGCCATGCTGCGAGAGTCCGCGTGCCGTTTCTACAATTTTCACTGCCGCTCCGTGGTCAGCAGGGAACAGGTCGCCGCGCGTCACGATCAGGATGTCAGCACCGCCGCCGGCAGTTTTTCCGGCTCGAAACAGCCGGCTGATGAGCACCCGCCTGATCAGCCTGGCCTGTCGCCTGAGCCGCTCCGGCAAGGACGGTTTCCCCAGCACCAGCGGGACCTCCGGCTCTCGCGTCACGGGCAATCGGGGTGCCTTTGCAGGCATTTCAAGCCAGTCAAGTAATGGCCTGACCGTTTTGTCGGGATTTAAAACCTCCGCAACCAGACGCAGGGCATTTTCCGAACGGTCTTTCCATTCCTGTGGATGCTGCATGATGCCGCGCAACAGTTGTGCAATTTCACCCGCGCCGCTGACAGTCCAGCCGGCCTCGTATTGCCTGACCAGCCTGGCGATCGGCAGGTAGTCATTACAAATCAGGGGTAAACCGTGACGCAGGAACTCCAGTGAGCGAAATGACTGGCTATAGGTTCTTTCGATATTCGCCTGTGCCACCTCGAGACCGATGTGCGCGGATTCCAGCAGGAAGCGGCTGAAGCGGGAGTAAGGCTCAAGACCCTGGGTTTTATATACATCAACCCCTGCGAAA
>JBFZEL010000187.1:0-4440 GCA_041306925.1 Lysobacterales bacterium | reverse complement strand
TCGATGCCAGCCATTAACCTAGAAGAAGCAGTTGTCCGCAAAGGAACGCAAATTAACGCCAATGATTCGACGGGTTCCCTAAGACCTTCTCCGCACCCGGAAGGTGAGCCGAGCGAGAACGGTAAGTCATTGTAAATTTGCGTTTATTGGCGTTCATTTGCGGACGAATCGCTCTTTCCAGGATTAAGGCAATCTGATGATATGCCTATCCGGTTAACTCAGGCAGACACAACATGTAGGTCGCGCCCTGCCCGGTACCTGCTCCCGCAGTCGACCGCATAACGTAACCCCATGCTTTTTGCGGCATCACGGCGAGAGAGCTGAACTCATGAGCCATGGCGGGGAGGCTGGGACACTACCCATAGAGGTTTCCTGAGTTAACCGGATAGGCATGTCTGATGTATCGTGAACGCATTGACACCCAGGGGTAGACGATAGTTCAGAATAAATACGACTGGTTGCAGACGATCCTGGACCTCGTCTGGACCCAGGGCGAACGCGGTGGTACTTTGCTGGACTTACACGAGTACCGCCCGGATCTGGCCAAGGCGATTGCCCACGCCGTCGGTATCCGCTTCTACGACTTTCGTGCCGAGACTCTGGCGCAGAAGGGCTTGCAGGCCGGGGCCATGGGTCTCGACGAGCTCGATGCCGTGCTCGCGGACTTGGCGGCCGAGGGTGGGGCCCTGGTGCTCAACGTGGAGGCCCTGTTGAGCACCAAGTCGAGCGAGAGGCGCGGGGCCTGGATGCAGGGCTTCCTTCGCCACGATTGGCCTGGTCTGTTGCTGGTACCATTGGCCCTCTACGGCCACGAGGCCCCGGTCGGCAACGAGCGCGTCTTGTATCTGGAGCCAGAAGACATCCCGGCACAGGGGCTGATCAATCGCCTTGCTAACTAGGGTTCAGTCGATTGCAGTGCCTCAGATCATGGCATGTAACCCATATCCGGACACGAGCGTGATGCCTGAGGGCCACAGCGAGTTTACGATTCATCAAGTGAGGAGCGGTTCTCAATGAAAGCAGCCTGTACCTGTTTATGCTTTTCACTAGATCACGTTTGTTTTCTATACTCTCCGCCTTGGGGGTACATTTCTAACAAAGCACCATGAGCCTTCAACCAATGTTTTTATTCTGCTGGCACTGGTCTTGGCTCTTTTGTCGACCTGGTCAATGGTGCTGCAATTCCGTTTCTTCTGGCCAGGTCACTGGCTGTGCAATTTTCTGGCCCGACAGCCCGTGAGCAGATGCAGTCTGCTCAATACAAAATCTGAGATGGAACCACAATGAACTCAAAATGGTTACTGAAACTCAATCCCGGCTTATGCACAGTCGGCGTACTGCTCGGCACTCTTTTCCTGTCCGTGTCCCTGTCACCGTCACTTCTGCCGCGCCCTTTTGCAGTCCAAGGTGTGCTGTCCGGTTTGTCATTCGCCTTCGGCTACGGGCTCGGTGTCGCCGGGCTCGGACTCTGGAGGTTTCTGCAACTGCCGGTTGCCGAAACCCAGATCGCCCGGAGACTGTCGATCATCGCTGCTATCCTCTGCACGCTGATTGCAGTGACTTTTCTCTGGCAGGCGTCAACGTGGCAGAACTCGATCCGCGAAATGATGGGCATGGAGGAGTCGGCCGGATTGCAGCCTGCAATTGTCGGACCCATCGCTGCGCTGGTGTTTGCCGTTCTGTTAACGCTGGCGCGACTGTTTCGACGCACGTTCCGGTTTCTTTCACGGCAGTTAGCGCGCTTTGTGCCGGGACGAGTCTCACAGGTGGCAGGCGTTTTCATCGCGGTCGTGTTTTTCTGGTCCTGGATCGACGGGATCCTATTCAACTTCCTGCTGCGCACCGCAGATCAGTCGTTTGCGCAGCTCGATGCACTGATCGAGCAAGACGTGCCGCCAACCCTGCGTCAGGATCAATCCGGCAGTGCAGATTCCCTGGTGAGCTGGGATACGCTCGGTCGGCAGGGGCGTCGTTTTGTTACCGGCGGTCCGGATGCTGATGCTCTGAGTGATTTTTTTGCAAGGCCGCTCCCCTCACCGGTAAGAGTCTACGTCGGCCTCAATTCCGCTGAGACTCCGCAACAGCGGGCACGTCTTGCGCTGGAAGAACTGAAGCGCACAGGTGGCTTCGATCGCTCGGTGCTGCTGCTGGTAACGCCAACTGGCACCGGCTGGGTGGACGAGTCCGCACAGAACCCTATCGAGTACCTTTTCCGTGGTGATATCGCCAGCGTCGCGGTGCAGTATTCATACCTGAACAGTCCGCTGGCGTTGTTGACCCAGGGAGCCTACGGTGCAGAAAATGCCCGGGCAGTATTTGTCGAGATCTACAGCTATTGGCGCGCGCTGCCTGCTGACAACAGGCCACGCATGTTTCTGAGCGGTTTAAGTCTTGGTTCGTTGAACTCGGATCTGTCGTTCGACCTGTTCGACATCATCGACGATCCTTTCTCCGGAGCACTCTGGAGCGGCCCACCATTTCGCAATGACAGTTGGCGCCGGATGACCCAGGATCGTGAGCCAGAATCACCGGTTTGGCTGCCGCGCTTTCGCGATGGTGCTGTGGTCCGTTTCATGAATCAGGCTGGTGAATCTGCTGCCGAGAACGCAGCCTGGGGAGACTTCCGGATAATTTTTCTGCAGTACGCGAGCGATCCAATTACTTTTTTCGATTACAGCTACGCCTGGCATGAACCGCTTTGGTTGCGCGAGCCGCGTGGACCGGATGTCTCGCCAGATCTGCGCTGGTTTCCGATTGTCACCATGTTACAGCTTGCGGCCGACATGGGTCTGGGCACCGCACCTCAGGGATTCGGCCACGAATACGCGCCGTCGGACTACATTGATGCCTGGATCGAATTGACAGAGCCTGACGGCTGGAGCGTAAGCGAAATCGAGCGCCTGAAAAAGCTGTTTGAGTGAACAGACACCCCGGGTTCCGCGAAACTATCTTTCAATCGCAATCCCGGGTGTCCACCCACCTGTGGGCTGTTCGCTGCAGTTTCCGCTGCAGTTTGTATTGCGCGCCGGCCGATGGTCTCTCGTAGAGCTCGTCCAGAGCCTCCTGCGGCGGGCGTGCCCACATCTGGAGTGCGCGTCTGGCGTCGGCAGTGTTGTTGACGCGATTGGAGATTGTCAGCCGCCCGGTGCCCCGCCCGAATCGCCCAGTTTCTCCATGGCGTCTATGTGTGCCGCGACAACCGACCCCCCCCGATTTCAACGCGTCAGGGCACCGGATAATAGTGAGCTGGAGGATCTGGTTCAGCTTTTCCTGGTAGGCAGCAGGGGCTTGTGGTGTTCCTAAAGCTTTCGCTTGAATTCTTCAGGCATGATGGGGGGGCTTGCTTAGCATTGGCCGGGACTCAGTGCCTGCCAGCAGCGCAAAGAGGAGGCAGGCAAAGGAGTACACATCCGAGGCCAGATCAGAGCTGAGACCGGCAGATCGACTAGTCTTGGCCGCGGTGTTCCTCCAAGGCCAAGCCGATTTGTGTGGGGGGGCGCGCCTCACCATCACGCTGCTGTTCCCGAGGTGAGCGAGGCCACACAGGACCGGTCGTGGCACGACAGAGCAATTCGACGACCTCTGCCCCGATCAGCCGCTAATCGGGTCCTGCGGCCCAGCCGCCAAACGCTGGCGCACCCATTTCGATTTCAGATATCCGGAGAGTACAAATGGCAGACTTGATCGTGATGCCGTCGATACGCAGGCCAGACGGAAGAGCCCTTGAAACCCGACGCCATCGCCTGGGCACCGCGCTCGCTGCGTCGCTAATCTTTTCGACCAGTGGCGCTTGGGCCCAAGAGGCCGCGAGCTACACCGCCGTAATCACGCCCGTCAACCAGTTCGACAGCGACCTGGACTCCGGCGGCAACGTGGGCTATGCGGCGGTGTTCACAGCGTTCAGGGGTAATTGGACGCTCGATTCGCATTCGAGCCTCGGGGTCGGGCTGCGCTTCGATGCCGAGGATTGGCGGTTCAACGATATCGAGATTTTGGGCGGTGTTCAGCCCTGGGACCGTCTGTATCGCGTCGGCCTATCCATTCCCTACAGCTACACGACCGACGGCGGCTGGCGCTGGACCTTTTCCCCGACGGTCGAGTACTCGGGCGAATCGGGTGCCAGTGTTTCCGACTCGCTGGAGTACGGCGCATTGGTTTCTGCGGCGAGACGTTTCCATACCGGTCTGACGCTGGGGCTCGGCGTAGGCGTGTACGACCGGATCGATGAGACACGCGCGTTTCCCTTCCTTGTCGTCGACTGGCGCATCACCGATCACCTGCGTCTCACCAATCCCTTGAGCGCAGGCCCCGCCGGACCGGCGGGGCTGGAGATCTCCTACACCCTGGGTTCCGGTTGGGAGGTCGGCATTGCTGCCGCTTACCGGTCGTTTCGCTTCCGCCTCGACGAGAACGGGCCTATCCCGAACGGGATCGGCGAGA
>JBFZEL010000186.1:0-5586 GCA_041306925.1 Lysobacterales bacterium | reverse complement strand
CTTCGCATATTTTTGCGCCCCCGGTCATAGCGGTTACATCGACTTCAACCCCGTGGAATACTGAAAACCACTTGCCCAGGCGCCATAGCCCGCTCGCCGTCATCAGGGATTTCCATGGATCCGGAAAACGCCGCAGGGTGGCGCGCTGGACCAGGCCGTTTTGATCGAGTACGGCCGGACCGGCCAGTGCCGCCTTGTCGTCGCATTCGAGCGCGTACTGCAGACGGCCGAGGGTTTCCGGTTCGAGGATGCAATCGGGGTTCAGAAGCAAAACCCACTTGGCCTGCGAACGACGCGCGGCGGCGTTGACGGCGGGGGCAAAACCAGGGTTTTCCGCATTGAAGCGAACCTCGACCCCATGCTTTTTGCCAAACAGGCTGCGCACGGTTTCCGCGCTGCCATCGCTGGACGCATTGTCGACGACCGTCACCGTGGTCGGGACACTGCTTTTCAGCACGGCGCTCACACAACGCAACAGTGTTCCACCGGCGTTGTAGTTAACGATGATCGTCTCGATGGTCATGTGCGCTTCAGGATTTGCCGAGCAAACGCCGCCACCAGGGGGCTTTTTGCGCGCCGGTCCGGCCGCGTAACTCACCGATCTCTTTTTCCAGCGCGGCTATGATGCCGCCGGCGGCAATATGCCGCCTGATCTCGTCATGATAGTGTTGGTAAACAGATTCTTCGTGGTCATCAAACAGCCAGAGACGTCCGTCCACACCCGGCAAGCTTGCCTCGTTGGCCGCACACAGGGCAATAAAGTACATGGGCGCCTGCGTGATGCAAGCAGGTGACCGTTTTTCACCCGCGGCAAGCTGATCAAGCGCTACGCTGTCAATTCCATCAAGCGGCCAGATCGCTGAATGGAACATCAGTTTCTGGCCGAGTAAACGGTGGGCCGGAAAATGCCGCTGGATCAACGCCTCGAGTTCATCGCGGTAGAGTTCCCTGACATGGTATTCATTCACGCTGTTTTGCGCGTCGGAATAGACCGCCTTGTCGGGCGATGAAAGCATCAGGCAGCCATCGGCTTTGAGAACGCGCCGGAACTCGGCAAGTAAACTGTCGTGCCCGGCGAGGTGTTCGAGAGTTTCAAATGACACCACGCGGTCAAATTCATGGTCATCAAAGGGAAGCCTGGTGCAGTCAGCCACCTGGAAGCCGATACCCGGCAGGTTTCCGTAACGCTGCCTGGCGTGTGCGATGGCTTGCGCGGACACATCGACACCCACAACCGACGCGGCCGAGGTCGCCAGCATGGCCGAGCCGTAGCCCTCACCGCAAGCGGCATCGAGCGTGCGGCAGTTGGCACACCAGCGCGCCGCCAACGCGTAGCGATGATAATGTTCATACCAGATCTCACGCTCACACTCGGGTGTGAAGCGTTCGCCGGTGAACTCCAGTGGATCGGACAATTTTCTATACCCGTTGCGGTGTCGGTCGAATTTTACCGCATTCCAACAGCGGCGCGTTCCAGATAATCGAGTATTTCCCTCCTGCGCGGCGCGAGCGGGTCTGCCTTGATGAATTCGCTTACCTTGCGCAGGTAATCGGGGTGCTTGGCCAGCAGCCGTTGCATACTATTTTCATCCGGCTTCAGACCGAGAGGTCCGAACGAAGCCCCGCCGTGGTGAACCACGTAGGTGTCATCGCAGAGCACGTTGCGCAGGCCAGCCTGTTCTGCCCGCTGGCAATAGTCGTTCTCCTCACCATAACCGCGACCAAAAGTCTCCTCATCGAACAGACCGATCCGCTGGATGGCACGTTGCGAAATCGCCATGCAGAAACCGACCGCCGTGGGTATTTCCGGGTAACCCGGGCTTCCGCAGGATTTGATCTGCCTGGCGATGGCGTCGGGGTCGCCGGGGACTGGATTTGCGACACAGAAACCCGGAATGGAAACGATTTCGCCGTTATTGGACCAGGGCGTGGCGGTGGCGATGGACTCATCTGAAGCGAGGCATTCCGCCAGGTTCTGTAGCCATCCCGGCGTGACCTTGGTATCGGAATTGAGCAATACGAGATCCGTCTTGGCCAGACGCATGCCATGGTTGGCGGTGGCGACGAAGCCCCGATTGACCGGTTGCAGGATCAGTTGCCGGAACGGCTCTGCCTGATTGACCCAGGATTGACACAGGGGTTGCACGCGTTGATCGGTCGATGCATCGTCGATCAAGCATACCCGGGTAGCGGATGGCACCGTTCGCGCAATCGATTCGAGACAGCCTTCGAGTTGTTCAAATGCGTTGAAAACGGGAACGATGACCAGGGGTAAAGTCATGAGAGCGTGGATCTCTACAGCCACTCGTGCGGCAACCTGATGTAGCCGACTTCCTTGGTGCTGCCGGTAATCGTAAATGCCAACTGCTGGCTGTCGAATACCCGGATACCTTCGGGGTCCATTGAATGTGCGCTCAGGTTGTAACTGCCCGGCAAAAGGGCGATGTTCTTTAAGCGCAGGCGGAAACGATAATGATGCCCGGACACCTTGACCGGCACGGCGTTTTCATTATCGGATACAACGCCGTATACCGGTGTGCCGTCGGCCCGGACGACCCCGACAACGCCCACCGGCGGGCGGTCATCGGGTGAATAGATAAGCAGTTCTATGTCGAGGTCATCCCCCATGGCGAATGTCGGCTGGTCACCGCCCAAGCCACCGGCGAGGGTAAAGTGTTCAATACGGTAATAAGCACCGTCACCGGCTGCCTTGATACGCATTTCCTGGTCCCTGGCGCTGCGTTTTTCATGCCAGGCCAGGTAAGCCTGCGTGACGGGGAACACGTCACCGTATTGCTCGATACCGCCCGCGTGGATCCAAAGCGCTTTCTGACAAAGCTTTTGCACGACGTACATGCTGTGCGATACCAGCAACAGTGTTCCACCCTGCTCCAGGAACTGCTGTATCCAGCTGATGCATTTTTTCTGGAAAGATTCATCACCCACCGCCAGCACTTCATCGGTGATCAGGAGTTCGGGGCGGCAGGCGGTGATGACGGCAAATCCAAGCCTGACCACCATGCCGGATGAATAGTGCTTGACCGGTTCATGTATGTATTCGCCGATATCCGCAAATTCGAGGATGTCATCGAGACGCTCATCGAGTTCCCTGTTACTCAGCCCCAGCAGGGATGCTTTCATGCGGACGTTTTCCATACCGCTGAAATCGGGCTGAAAGCCGGCGCCAAGCTCCAGCATGGCGGCAATATTGGCATGCACCATGACACGTCCGCAGGTGGGTTGGATAACGCCCGTCAGCACCTTGAGCAGGGTCGATTTGCCCGCGCCATTTTCGCCGATAATACCCAAAGACTGGCCGCGCACGATCTCGAGGTTGATATTGTTGAGCACCTTCGCGCCGTGTGCAGGCTCACGCCCGAACAGCAGCGCGATAAACGCCTGTAAACGCTCGCGCGACTTGTGTACGCGCGGGTAGATTTTTGACACAGCCTCGATCCTGACCAGGGTATCCATCAAAGGAAATCCTCGAAGTGGCCGGAAAAGCGGCGGAAGAAACGCAGCGAGGCCCAGGCGAAAATTGCCACAAACAGCGCCATGGCCAATGCCGTGTATCCAAAGTTCATGTCACCGAATAACAGCAACTCGCGCAAGCGGGCGACGAACCAGGCCATCGGGTTCCATTGTGCGATCTTCTGTATCGACTCAGGCAGGTAGGACGGGCTGTACAGAATCGGTGTGGTGAAAAACCAGAATGTCATCAATGGCGGCAATATCTGCGCCAGGTCACGGATGAAAACCTGGATGGCGCTGACAAACAGGGTAATTGCACAGGCAAAAACCCACATCAACAATATGACGGGTAGCGCAACGGCCAGGTACAACCAGTGCACGCCTGTACCCATCAACTGCAGGACGATGAGGACGGCCAGGTAACCGACCAGGTGCATGATGAAGGTCGCCGTCACACTGGCCAGCGGAATCTGCTCGGTGGCAAATGCCACCTTGCCAATCAAGGCGCCATTGGCCGTGATTGAATTATTGGCACGCAATATTGCTTCAGAAAACGCCGTCCACGGCCAGAAAGCAACCGCCAGGTAAGGCACAAAACCTATCTCTTCGGCCTCCGGGATGCGCGCCTTGAATATGGTGGAGAAAACGAACGCGTAAACTGCCAGCAGCATCAATGGCTGCAATATCAGCCACGCAAAACCGGTTACATTATCGAGGTAATCCTGCCGGATTTGCCGAACGACCAGGTTCTGGAAAAACACCCATTCAAATTTTTTCTTCTTTCCCGGGGTCATTTCGGCCCAGCCGTTTTTTAAGGGTTGTATCTTACTCCGAATCTTCCGCTTTAACCGCCTGATCGACCGGTTTCTCACCGATCAGCCTGCTGATCATTTCCTCCAGTTGTTCCTCGGTCATATGCGCATCCAGTGAAGTGAGGGTGTCAAGGTAATCGCGCTTGATCCGATCATCGTGTTTTTTACGTTCTTTCTCAACCAGTTGTATTTTAACGTCTTCGAATTGCTGTTTTTCGGGTGGAAAGTATGCATCTAGCCGAATGATGTGGTATCCGTATTGCGTTTTTACCGGCGTGGAAATTTCACCCGGTTTGAGCGCAAATGCCGTGTCTTCAAAGTCCTTGACCATGTCGCCTTTTTTAACCCCTTCGAAACTGCCGTGGTTTGATGCGGCACTTGGGTCTTCAGAATATTTGGTGACCAACTCACTGAACAATTCCGGGTTGGTTAAAAGCTGCTTGTGGATATCATCCGCGAGTGCGCGGGCGTTTTCGTCCGGTCGTTCCTTGCTGGAAACCAATATGTGACTGACATTGATTTTGGGCGAGGAATAGGCACTGTCCTGGGTGAGCAGAAAATTCTCACGGGCGAGTTTCTCGTAATCGGCTTCAGGCTGCATGTCCACGTAGTGTTCCAGCCAGGCTTCCGCCAACTCATTTTCTGCTGCAAGTTGCATGCGGTCGATGACAATTTTTTCCTTGTCAAAACCCGCGTCTTTCGCATCGGCGGCCAACTGGGCGCGCAGTAACAGGCTGTTGATGACATCGCGTAAGCGATTTTGATTGCGCAAGGTGGCTACACGCGCGTCTGCGGGAATTTTGTCCGCCCTGGCTGCAAACTCATCCTGGGTGACAACACCCTTACCGCGTGTTGCCAGCACATCGAGGTCGCTGCCGGAATCGTCCGCAGCCTGGCAGGCAAAACTTGCCAGCACAAGTGTCAATAACAAAACTTTCGGAAATAGGTTCATTCCTGGCTCCGGGTATTAAACTGTTTTTTCATGTGGTAAAAAAAAGTCGGGCACCCACAGGGTACCCGACTTGATTGGCTTTATGAACTTTTTACCGGTTGGTGTTCTGCAACGTGGTAATGCATGGAGAAGCTTTGCAGGTTGTTGTTGCTGAGTTAGCCCCATCGGTAAATGTCAGGTTAAAGTAATACGTGGTATTAGGCGCCAGTTGGCAACCGCTTGTGCCGTTGGTTGCCCAGGACACACCACCACTAATGCCCCAGACGTGGTCACATTCCGGCGCGACGTTGAAGTCGCCCGGGCACTGGCTGATGGCGCCCAATCTGACACCATCGGTCACAGTTGTTTCAA
>JBFZEL010000185.1:0-3664 GCA_041306925.1 Lysobacterales bacterium | reverse complement strand
TCTCGCCGTCTCGAGCTGCAGCCACAGACCCTGGCGCACGTAATCCTTGTCATCCAGGCTTAACATGGGCTGGTCTTCCGGCACACGCCGCCTGACCGTGACCAGCGAGGACAACGTCTGTTTGAAGCGACCCCACCAGCCTGCGTCTTCCGGCAACACCGGCTCCATGCGCGCCTCAACTGCACCACGGAATGGCAATCCGTTGATCCTGGACTGCAAATCGGTGATCCCGGCGGCCAGCTTGACACGATCGACAACGGGCACCAGGGCGAGGGCCTGCCGCGCCTCGGCGATGCGTTGGCGCACGCCCAGGAACATCGGATCATTCATGGCCTCGATTTGCACATCGGCCGCCTGCAGCGCCATGTCGGCGGCAACCGGGTCGGCGAACAACTGCAGACGTTCATTCGCCGTGCGCAACAGGAAATCAATTTCCGCGATGTCCAGGGCAACGCTGCTGTTCTGACTGGCCGCGGCGACACTGACGAGACCCGACTCGGTCGCAGAAAGTCTTTGTTCCAGCGAATGGACGGTGCCCTGCTGCGCATTGATCCTGGACTGGTCCTGAGCCTGCTGACCCTGCAGGCCAGCCAACTGGTCTTCAACGCTCTTGAGGCGCTCTTCCCGGCGTGACAGTTCATCGGCATCGATGGGCGAATGCGCCGCGGCCAGCCGCTCTTCGACCGAGGCCAGCGACGCGGAGAGGGTCTGCTGGGTCTCCTGCAGACGCGTTATTACTGCGTTTTGCATGTCCTCATCAGGACCCGCCGAGCGCGTGTGCCACCATTGCCAACCGGTAGCGAAAACAGCGGCCATGGCCACCAGCAACGCGAGTATCGCGATGGCCGTGCCGGACGAATGGGGTCTTTTGTGCCGTAGCAGCCTGTCCATCGCCGGATCGCTGGTCAGCTTGTCATTCTCAGTGTTCAATTGTTGTCATTCCATGCTGAGGCCGGTAAATACCCGCCAGGTGGATTCCTGTTGATGCTAACCAAATCCGCAGGATTTGGCACCCTTTATCAGATTGGCTGCGGGGTCAGGCGGACCTCTGCAGGCCGTTCAAACGCGCTATCGACCGCAGCAACCCGGGGTTTCCCGGACCATCGGCCAGCTCAACAAATCCTGCACCCAGACGTTCCAGATGATGCTGGATACGGGCTGAGACCACCAGCGCCGGTGATCCCAGTATTTTACTCCAGACATCCCCGGGCAGGTATTCTTCAGCCAGGTTCAGAGCCGAAACACTGGTCCAGACACTGATCAAATCGTCAGAATTGCGCAAACGCTCAAGCTGCACGGTATCCGGTTCCAGTGGAACGCGCTCGTAAACCATCGCCTTTTTGATTTTCCAGCCCATTTCCTGCAGGCCTTCCGCGATGCTCTCGCGGCCTTCAGGCGCACAGAAAATGATCGCGATACCCGGGTTTTCAGCCAATTCCGCCACCTGTAACAGGTCTTCGCTGGTAAAACCGGACGTTGCCTGTATGGCAACCGGCACGCCCGCTGCTTCGAGGCTGGCACGCGTGGCCGATCCGACCACCGCAACCTCGAGGCCCGACCACTGACCAGGCGGGGGCAGAAAAGGCAGGCCAAAGCGAACGGCGCGCGGACTGGTGAAAACCGCCAGCTTGCGCAGGCCCGCTATCGACCAGACCACATCAATATCAATGTCCGGTTGGCGCGCGGCAAAGGTATAAAAAGGCATGACGACGGCTACCAGGCCAAGGGCTTCCAAGTGCCCGGCCAGTTGTTGTGATGCCTCCTCCGGGCGTGTCACAAGTACGTGTGTCATAGCTTCCCGCGACCGGCAGCTGCGCCTGTCAGACGCCCGCAATGATCCTGCCGGCCCCGTTTTTCAGGAGATCGGCCGCCACCCGCTCACCCAGGGCCACCGCATCCCTGGCAGGCGCCTCGCCCGCGGCGCGGATGGATTGCCTGCCGTCGATGCTACCCACCATTGCCTGCAGGTGGACGTTGCCGCCGTCGTGCACCGCGTGGACTGCCAGCGGCACCTGGCAGGTCGCCTGCAGCACGCGTGCCACGGCCCGTTCCGCGCTGGCAATGACCATCGTGCCGGCATCCGCCAGGGGTTTGATCAGGGCGCGTGTAGCGTGATCGTCGCCGCGGCATTGCAGACCGATGATCCCCTGTGTCGATGCGGGCAACCAGTCGGGTGGAAGCAGCGTTGCGGTGATGCGCTCACCCAGGCCGAGGCGTTCAAGGCCTGCGCAGGCCAGGATGATCGCAGCGTATTGTCCTTCGTCCAGTTTGCGCAGACGCGTGTCCACGTTGCCGCGCAAATCGGCGACCGTAAGGTCAGGTCTTAAAGCCAGCAGTTGCGACTTGCGGCGCAGGCTCGAGGTGCCAATACGGCTGCCGGCGGGCAACTCGGCCAGCAACCTGCCGTCGCGGCTTACCAGGGCATCGTATGGATTGGCCCTGGGCAGCACGGCATCCAGCACCAGGCCTGCCGCCATGTTCGCCGGCACGTCCTTCATCGAATGCACCGCCAGGTCGGCTTCACCGATCAGCATGGCGTGTTCAAGCTCTTTCAGGAACAGGCCCTTACCGCCGATCTCCGCCAATGGCCGGTCGAGAATGCGGTCACCTTCCGTGACGATTTTCACAAGTTCAATGGCGATACCCGGATGCGCTGCGTGCAACAGCGTCTTCACGTGATTGGCCTGCCACAGCGCCAGGGCGCTCTTGCGGGTTGCGATCCTCAGGGTTTTATTCATGTCAGTTCCCGTATGAGTTTTCTGATGGCAGGGAGATTGCGACGGCTCACCTGCGGACGGTCCTCGCAACCATCCAGTCTGAGGAAGTGGCGTCCGTCGGGGGTTTTTTCCAGTCCGCGGATGCGCTGTTTGATCACCAGTGTGCCACGGTGCACGCGCACCAGGATATCGCCGTGTTCGATTTCCATTTCAAGCAAGGTCTGATCGATGACCATTCTGCCCTGCACGTGCACGGCGGTGGTGTATTTATCCTCGGCACTGAGGTAGATCACGTCGGTCATGGGCAGCAGACGCACCTTGCCGCCCAGCGTGGAACGCAGGAAAACGCCACGCGCGTCGCCGTCCGTTCTGCCGAGAAAGCGCCTGGCCTTGTCCAGCGCGCGCTCGAGGCGTTCCGCGCGCACCGGCTTGACGAGGTAATCGACCGCTTCGCATTCAAAGGCCTCCACTGCCTGGTCCGGCCAGGCCGTGCAAAAGATGATGGCCGGCGCTTGGCCGGCGCCTTGCAGCATCTGCGCCAGTGTCATGCCGTCCAGTCCGGGCATCGAGATATCCAGCAACAGCACGTCCGGTTTCTGCAGTTCGATCAGCCGCAGGGCCTCCTGTCCCGTGGCGGCTTCGGCTGCCACGCGCACGGCCGGCAGATCCGTCAGCATCCGGCGCAGGCGGTTGCGGGCCGGCGCCTCGTCATCAACTATGAGTATGCTTAACATAAGGCAGGCTTAAAATGGCAAAGTACCGTTGCTCATCCTGGTGGGTGATCAGGCTGGCGTTGGGTCCGAAAGCCAGTTCCAGCCGTTCGCGAATATTGGCCAGGGCCATGCCATGCCCCCCGGCGCCGCGCTGGGCTGTCCCCAGCGGGTTGGAAATGGTGATGACGATGTTGTCTTTTTCAGCGCGTCCGTAAACCCGCACTTCGCCGCCAT
>JBFZEL010000184.1:0-3375 GCA_041306925.1 Lysobacterales bacterium | reverse complement strand
GTATCAACCACCACGACGCTCATACATAATAGTCCGATGAGCGCCCACCAGGATCCCGTCAGCTACGAATTTGCTTTGCAACCGGAGCCGGGTGAAGCCATCGATATACTGCCCGGTCTGAAATGGCTGCGTCTGCCGCTGCCGTTCATGCTGGGGCATATCAATGTGTGGTTGCTGAGCGACGGCGATGGCTGGGCCATCGTCGACACCGGTATCCATACCGAACTCACGCGCAAGACCTGGGACAATGTGTTTGTCACGCAACTGGACAACGCGCCGGTCACGCGCGTGCTGGTCACCCACCTGCACCCGGATCACGTCGGTTGCGCGGGCTGGTTGTGCGAGAGATTTGATATCGGCTTGTACATGACCCGCGAGGAATACCTGCTGTGCCGTATCGTCGTGTCCGATACCGGCTTACCCGCGCCGAAAGAGGGCCGGCGTTTTTACCAGTCAGCCGGGTTCGCCAAAGAGCATATGCAGCGTTACATCGAAATGTTCGGTTCATTTGGCAAGGTGGTCGCTCAACTGCCGCAGGCCTACCACCGCCTGCACGAAGAACGCAGCGTTCAGATCGGCGCGCAGCATTGGCAGGTCATCACCGGTCGGGGTCACTCACCCGAGCACGCCTGCCTTTACAATCCGCAGCAAAACGTGCTGATCTCGGGCGACCAGATACTACCGACCATTTCGCCCAATGTGAGCGTCTACCCGACCGAACCCGCTGCCAACCCTTTGGCGGGCTGGTTTGACTCACTGCACCGCATGAAAACCCTGCTGCCGGCCGACGTGCTGGTGTTGCCGTCGCACGGCAGGCCGTTTCGCGGCGTCATGGCCCGGCTCGACGCCCTGATCGGGGAGCACGAGACCGGTCTCGCGAAACTGCGGCAACTGTGCCGCCGCCCGCAACGGGCGGTGGATGTTTTCCCCGCCCTGTTCAAGAGCAAGATCACCGACAGCAACCTGATGATGGCCACCGGCGAGGCCATCGCCCATCTGAATTACCTGATGTACGAGGGTGAGATCGGTATCAATGCGGATGACCGTGGGGTCAACTGGTATCAGACCAGGCAATAATCTGCTGGCCCAGACCCGCCTTGCCGGCTTTGGCTAAAACCATGTGTGTGAATGATTGCAGATTCGCTACCGCACCCCCGCAAGGATCAATTACCGATGGGGGACCCTGGCGGTGGCGCAGGCGCCTGGACAGGGGTAACCCTCGCCGGGTCATCCAGCATTGCCGCAATGGCGTGACGGGCCAGCGCGTAAAACGCGGTCCAGTCAGGGTCCAGTCGCAACGGGCTCTGCCTGTCCAGCCACTGTGCCAGGTCACGGATTGCCAGAAAAGCCTGGGCGCGGACCTGTGTGTCGGCCTTTGCATCGGTGGCCAGGCCCAGCAGGCGGTTCAGATACTGGTCGGCGGTCAGACGCTGGATGGCGCCGGGCATGGCATCCTGACGATCTGCGTACCAGCTGGCCTGGCCCAGCGCCTTCAGTACGGTGGCAAAATCCGGTAACGACGGATCGCCCGCGTGCTGGAGATTCAAACGTGCGGCCCGTTGCTGGTTCAGCAACACATCCAGGGTCAGGCTGACGGCGCTTGCCGCCGCAGACAGGGGGTCGAAGGTGACACCGGTCGCGCGGCTGAATGTCTCCGGGCCGAGCGGCAGGCCGGGCGGGCGTGGCGGTATGCTGGCCACGAGCGCTGGCGGCAGCGTCAGTATGGCGAAGTCGAGTGTTTTGACTAGCGCGGCAAGCGCCTCCTGCTGTTGCTTTGCATCGACCTTTTGCGGCGCCGGCTGTCCGTCACCGCGCATGCCGTAATTGAAGTACTGCCCGCCGATGAGCTTTGCCACCGCCTCAACCTGGTAGCGGTGTAACAGGTAGATGGGCACCAGTACTTCTTCGAGGCTCGCGAGTGCTCGCCCCGGCCTGATGTTGTTTTCCGAAAAATGTTCCAGTGCGTAACGGCGAACCTGCAACAGGCGTGCAAGCTCGGCGATGGCATCCGCGCCGTTGTCCCAGAGGTTGCCCAGCGGGTTGGCGGTGCCCGGGTCGCGCGCATCCTCGTCCGCGACGTAACGCAGACCGGAGGCTATGGTCTCATCGAGAATTTTCTGCCGCAGCAATGGGTCATCGACACCGTTGGGGAAATCCTGGTACGCATACAGCACCGTGCGTTTATCCCACGCCCCGATCCCCACGCTGTAGGCATCGGAAAAATCCAGACCACCTTCAGCAGCCAGCCGGACCAGCGGAAAGGGGTAGTCCATCACCGAGGACCGGTTGTCCACGCTGGCGGCAAAATTGTGTTCGATGCCCAGCGTGTGGCCGACTTCGTGCGCGGCCAACTGGCGGATCCGCGCCAGCGACATCTCCAGCATGGTGTCGGGCACCTGGTCACCTGCATAAGGCGCCAGCAGACCTTCGGCGATCAGGTAATCCTGCCGCACACGCAGGGAACCCAGCGTGACATGGCCCTTCAGTATCTCACCGGTGCGCGGGTCTGTGACCGATGCGCCATAGGACCAGCCACGCGTCGAGCGGTGCACCCATTGGATGACGTTGTAGCGCACATCCATCGGGTCGGCGTCTGCCGGTAACAGCTTGACCTGGAACGCGTTTTTATAGCCGGCGGCCGCAAACGCCTGGTCCCACCAGGCAGCCCCCTCCAGCAACGCGGAGCGGACCGGTTCCGGAACACCGGGGTCGAGGTAATAGACAATCGGCTCGACGGCCTCGCTGAGCTCGGCTTCCGGCTGCACCTTCTCAAGCCGGTGACGCCTGCCGTAACGGCTCTGGACCGGTGCGCCGACCGGCACCGCGTAATCCAGCGCGGCGCCGTCATAGGGCGAGCCGATGATGCCTGCGCGCGGGTCGTACGGTAGCGGTTCGTAGTTGTCGTCCGGCAGGCGGATGAAGGAGTGGTGCAGGTGCACGGTCACGCTGCCCGTGTCCGGGACCACGCTGGCCAGGAGATCACTGACGGGACGGCCCTGCTCGTCAAATTTCTGCTTGCCGGTATAGCTGACAACCGCTTCCACTTCGGTGTTGTCGGGAAAGGCCTGCGTGCGTGGCAGGAAGATCGCGGAGCGGGTCGGGTCAACCGCATAGCTGCCCTGTTGCGCCCGTTCGAGCCAAGTGGCTATGCCATGCGCATCGCGCAGGAAAAAATCGGTGGCGTCGACCAGCACCGAACCGCCGCTTTCGGCTGCGACTTCGAAGCCCCAGACCACCGAACTGGCGAATGAGCCTTCGACCGCCGCCTGTTCGGCCGGGTTGTCCGAAACGGCGCGGAAACCGGTGTTTTTTTCGATCAGCAGGAGCTTTGGGCCGGAGCGGTAGAATTCGACCAGCCGTGTCGCGCCAAGCTGG